>CAZNDR010000006.1:0-2738 GCA_964571835.1 uncultured Cytophagia bacterium
TGGTGTACTAAGGCACTGCATCTTAAATAAAATGAAATTGGTACGTCTTGATTTAGCAAAAAAATATATTGTCTTCCAATTTTGCCATCGGCATTTTTTTTCAGTACTCACACTGAGATGTAATTTCTTTTCTTTATTCCACACGGATATCAATTTTTGCCGGAATCAGGCTGCCGAGCCCGGCAGTTACTCGAATTACTTCATTTTTGTTGTACGCCTTGATACTGGTTTTGGCAATTCCATTTATCACCGGGCTGACAACAATGTTGGCGTCATTTTCAAATTTAGCTGATCCTTCTACTTGAAAAGTAAGGCGTTGATGGGAAATGGGAATAACTGCACCAAATTTGTCCCTTATTTCTGCTGTAATGAATGAAGTTTCACCTACGGCTGAAATTGAATACGGTTGTACAAAACCTGCTACCAAAACTGGTACGGGCAAAACCGATCTGATTATTATCTCCGCCGGCAACAGTCCGACCGCCTCAGCCCTAACAATACCTTCGCCGGGTGTTTTGGTCGATTGAATAATTACCGCACATAGCCCATTGTAAGCCAAACGGCTGGTGGCTTTATTCGCTTCATGGCTGGTCAAGTTGCCGTTTCCCACACCAATGATCTTGCCTTCTCCTGCAGCAGAAAAATGTACCAAATTTTCAGCCGTTGGTACGAGATTGTTTTCTTCATCCACTATTGTCGCTTGGATAATAACGATATCTCTTCCATCGGCAACCAGCGGAAGAATTTCCTCTTCGCTAATAAATTCATTCATCAAATGGCTTAATTTTATTTTGTGCAGTAATCTGGCAGTGCGCACCTCTTTGACACAAACCGTTTTTCCATCCATTTTTCCTTCAGCCCGCAGCGTTCCCGGCTGGTAAGGCACTTGCTAGCTCAAATGCTCTGGATGAAGTTTCTGTTCTTCTGACTTCAATGTTTTCGGAGCAAACGGAGCCTGCTCACCCGGTCTGTTTTTTACTCCCAATGAATAATCATTCAAAAGAAGCTCGACTTGTTCGCAATTGGAATAGACCCAGACATTAACAATCTCACCCTCTTTGCCTTGCCAATTCCAGTGAGGGAAAATGTGAACCATCGGTTTTTCGGTCCACTGGCAAACAAAATAATAAAATACATCTTTGGGGATAAAGCACAAATCCAAAGCACCGTCGCCCTGACAAATAAACGGCCAGCAATTGCCTTCACCCCAGGCATCCACGCCGCTCCAAACACATCCACCGCCAATGTAGTCTCGCGTTTTGATGCGACCCCAATAATCCTCCACGCGCTCGCACATCTGGTACATGGTTTGAATTTCGCCGTTGTTCAAGTCGTCAAAAGAGCCTGCAACCTGTTCGGAAAAATGTTCAATCCCATAAACACCGCGCCGCGCCCGGGCGGCTGAATATTCGCTGATAAGCCCAATTTTCCAGTGCGGAAAATCGATATGATCCTGATCGGCTCGCTCCCAGTGATAATTATAACTTACCACATCGACGTTCTCTCCATATCCTTTGTTGTTAACCGGCATACTGGCAGCAAAGGTCGTCAGCCGGGTGGGATCAAGTTTGTGAGCCAATTCAGTGGCTGATTTGATAATTTTAGCGCCAAACACCGTACTCTCCAGCGGCGACTCGTTTTCCAGCGACCAAAGAATTACGCTGGGATGATTGCGGTCGCGAATGATGGTTTCTTCGACCAGTTTGTGTTCAATTCCCGCGCTTTCCAATTTGCGTTCGATCTCATCCCACACCAGCATGCCTAATTGATCGCAGACATCCAGCCGCTCCGGCGTAGCTGGATTGTGGCTGAAACGGTAGAAATTAAAGCCAGCACTCTTCATGGCCTTGATCAAATTCCAATGAATACGATCGGCAGCGCTGTTCCCAAACCAGCAAAATCATAGTGCGCATTGAATCCTTTCAATTTGACAGGTTCGCCATTCAGGAAAAAGCCTTGATCGGCATCAAAACGAAAAGTACGAACGCCAAAAGTCGTCTGCTCAGTATCGACCACTTCTTTTTTTTCGCTGACCAAACTGTGTGCTTTGTACAAATAGGGGTTATCCAGTGTCCACAATATCGGATTTTTGATGATTGTTTTTTGCACAATTTCAATCGAGCTACGGGCAGGAATTGTTTGCTTGGAAAACCCTTCAGCCACTTGGTGACCATTTTTAGCCGCGATGATGGTGCAAAGCGAACATTGCTTTGCTTCATTTTTGTCATTTTGAATTTTAGTCTTAATTTCAACCGTGGCTTGCTCTTTGGTAACGTTTGGAGTGGTAATCATAATCCCCCAATATGGCATGTAAAGCTTATTAGTCACCAGCAGCCACACATGCCGGTAAATGCCATTTCCCTCATACATATCCTCCTCATGCCTTCTCCCGTCGACTCGGACACGCAGACCATTAGGAATAGTGTCGGCAAAGCGGACATAATCTGTCAAGTCATAAACAAAACTGGTGTAGCCCGATTCATGATAACCAGGATAGGCATAGTTTATCCACACATCGCTGGCGCCATAAACGCCGTCAAAGATGACAAAAATTTTTTTATCTTCCCAGCACTCAAGCAAGAAAAAATCTTTATTGTACCAGCCAATTTCCATCGGCAGAAATCCCTGCGTGGCATTATGCTCTTTTTTGAATGGCCCACCAATTGTCCAATCGTGGGGCAGATTGACTTTTTCCCAGGGAAGCTGGTTAACCTGATGAGTTTCCTCCTCGGCAGGAA
>CAZNDR010000006.1:2748-26930 GCA_964571835.1 uncultured Cytophagia bacterium
AAAATCACCGCGGATAAATTTCCAATCGAAATCAATATTTTGTTTTACGCGGTAGCTGGCAGGAGGAATAAACTTTTCATTTTGCGAAAAAAGAGTGAAGGCGAAAAAAAGAAAAAAAAGATTTAATGAATATTGAGGCTTAAAGTTGGATG
This sequence comes from uncultured Cytophagia bacterium, assembly GCA_964571835.1. Classification (GTDB taxonomy): domain Bacteria; phylum Zhuqueibacterota; class Zhuqueibacteria; order Thermofontimicrobiales; family Thermofontimicrobiaceae; genus CAZNDR01. Next base: position 2,901 of record CAZNDR010000006.1, read on the forward strand.
AATTCATTTTCAAGGACCATTGACAATACTTATTGCACGAAAGTCGCTTTCAAAGTTGGCAAAACTTAGTACGTTGGATTAGCGGCAAGTTAAGTTTTGTATTAATTATTTGCCTGCTTATTCCTGATTTTTATTCTACTGCACTAATCTGATATTGCCCTTGCAACAATCCCTCCGCCCTGGCAGAAATTACTATTTTTCCTTCACTGCCATTTGATTGAACCAAGATTGCTGCCGAGCCCTTTGCCGTCTCGACATCCGTTTTTCCACCAATGCCAATCAATTTGCCAGCTCCCACCATTTCAAAACTGACCATTTTCTTATTCAACGGCACAAGAACTCCATTGTGATCGACTATCCTGGCTTCAACTGGCACCGCATCAAAACCATCTGCTTTGATCTCATTCGATAAAGCAAAAAGAACTATTTTTTCTGGCTCACCGGCAGTTAGAAGGAAACAGGCTATCTCGCGGTTATCTTTTTTCCCAATAGCTTTTAGTTCACCAGGGGCATAAGACACCTGCCACAAATTTGGATTTTCCGTATCTTTTTTGATAACTTTGCCATTCAACAAAAGTCCTACTTTTTCACAGTTCGACCAAACATAAACATCCTTTATTTTGCCTTCTTCACCCGGATAAGTCCAATGGCCAGAAATGTGGATGAACGGCTCTTTTGACCACCTGCTTTTTAAATAGTAGGCAGCTTCTTTGTAACGACGGTAAACGTCAACCACGCCGGATTTCTGAATCGGCCAAACAGGTTTGTATTCACTGCCGTAATCATGCATACTCCAAAGACAAGCGCCGCCAAGATAATTTCGTGATTCGATCAAGTCGAGGTCATTTTTAATTTTGAACAACCCGGCAAGCTCTGCTGCCACATCTCCGAAAATCGAACCATCAGGATTGGAGCACTCAGAATTAGTCAATTTCAAATGGGCATAATTTAGATGGAGTTGATCGTAATTTTGCAGATCGTAATTCAGTCCCAAAATATCTGGAACAAAAGCAGTTCCCAGTTCAATAGCTTCTTTGATATGATTTTCAGCATAAATGGTCGGACGAGTCGGGTCAAGAAAATTGGCAGTTTTTTGCAGACGCTCGAACATTTTCTTTGAGCGCCCCTCGTTCATCAATCCCCATAAAATTATCGAGGGATGGTTGCGGTCGCGGCGAATCATCTCGTCCATCATTTGCTCCATGATGCCAATGAACTTTTCACCGCCAATGTGTTGCCATGAGGCTACCTCTTCGTAAACCAAAATTCCCAGTTCATCACATTCCGTCAAAAATGCCGGATGCTGCGGATAGTGAGAACATCGAACAAAATTGGCGCCCATTTCTTTCAATATGTTAGCATCTTCAATTTGCAGCCGCAGCGGCACCGCATTGGCTAAGCCAGGATAACATTGATGCCGGTTGAGCCCCTTTAATTTCAAATGTTTTCCATTGAGAAAAAATCCCCGGTTGGCATCAAAATAAAATTCTCGAAAACCAAAGCTGGTGTTCAAATCATCAACTGGCTCATTTTGGTGGTACAGAGTAACCTTCAGCCAGCATAAATTCGGCATGTCGGGCGACCACAGTTTTGCCTTTTTTACAACTGTATGGAGATCACGAACTGTCACGCCAAGTCCCGATGGCACGTGAATAAATTGAGCAAATTTAGCCAGCCGATGATTTTCTTGAAAGAGTTCGCAGACCACTTGAGCTTCAGCCGTCGCGGCAGAATTATTTTTCACCTCAAGCTGAACCGCCAATACCGAGGCAAGCTCATCCACCGTCGGCGTCGTGATAAAAAATGAAGTGTCCACCACATGCACTGGTGCCAGGCTAATCAATTCAACCTCACGATAAATACCGCCATAACAATTATAATCCATGCGCCAGCGACCGGGTGGAATTTCATCGTTGTGAATATTATTGACGCGAATGGCAATCAGATTGTCTTTATCCCAGCGAATAGAATCGGTAATATCAATCTGGATTGGGGTAAAACCATTATAAAATTGGCCAAAGTATTTTCCGTTCACCCATATTTCGGCGCCGACAAAAATAGCGCCAAAATGCAGATATAATTTTCGTCCTTTGTGCTTTTCGTCAACCTGAAAATGTTTCCGATACCAGCCGAAGCCGCGGTAATAGCCTTGAACTGCATCAAAGGTATCTTCGGCATTCCAGGAATGAGGCAGCCGAATTTTTTCCCAACGGGAATCGTCCCAATCTTCCTGAGCAGCGTTGTGCAATCCGATCCAATCATCTTTTTCAAACAGCCAGTTTTGATTGAAATCGATAATCTGGCGATACTGCAATTTAAAATTGTTATTTTGAGAGGGTACAGATTCAACCATAGCAAAAATCACCAGCAAAATAATTTTGGTCAATATTTGAGATCTCATTAATTTTTCCACTTAAAATTCTTCATCATATTTCGTGTCTGTCCGAAGAAGACTTTAATTCGCCCTTTTATGTCATTGGGAGCGGCCTGTTAACTGGCGTAGAGCGAAGCCGATCTCTCTATGATCATTAGATTGCTTCTCTGCCTAATGGCGGAGCGCCGTGACAGTGAAAGGAGCTATTTTCGGACAGGCAGTATTTAACCAACCGCTAAAAAATCCCACTAAAACATTTTTGAGTAATATTTTTCAGGCGGCAAAAACTTATTCGAGAAATAGTTTGCTCGGATCGATGACCACATGTTTGATCTTTTCCCGCTTATAGGTGTAAGTGATGTGCACCATTCCATCCGAAGTTTGAATCACTGCCGGGTACGAATATTCGCCCGGTTGATCTTCAAGTACCATTACTGATTTCCATGCCTTGCCATCTTTGGAAATCGCCACATTCAGGGGGCTACGGCTGGTGGTAGTGTGATTGTACACCAAGAGTTGCCCGCCATTTTTGAGCGTTACCGCATCGATGCCAGCGTCCGGATTGGGAAGATCCGTCATCCTCATTTTGCTCCACGTTTTGCCATTATCACTTGACCAACATTCGGTGATTCTCTTTTGTTTGCTGCGGCAGAGAATTTGTAATTGTCCATCAGCATAGGAAAGAATGGCTGGTTGAATGGCAAAGAATTCATATTTATTATTTAGCGAATCCGTTTTCGCCCACTTTATGGCAGCAGCATCGGTTCTTTCTATGTACACCAACCAGCCGGCTGAATTGGACTCTGTACTGGAGCCGCAAAGAAATGTCCCATCCGCTAACTGGATGGGTTTATTTTTGATTGGACCCAAAAAACCATCGGGAATACGCCGGGCGGCGGACCAGGTTTTTCCGCCATCTGATGAAGTTTTTATCATGCCCCACCATTCTCTCGGATCAGGGCCAACTTTGTAAAATAACATCAGCGGTTCGTTCTTCGGCTGGAATAAAACCGGATTCCAGCAAGGATAGCGCAATTTTTCATTCTGGACGCCATCGGCAACCTCAACCACTGGCGTCCAGCCAAAACCAGAATTTCGGGAAATCCAGATTCCCACATCATCATCTTTTTCCTCGGTACCGCCGAACCAGGCAGTAATCAGACCGCTATCGGTTTCGGCGATAGTCGAGGCATGACATTCGGCGAACGGCGCTTGATCAAAGATAAATTCTGACAGCAAAATCGCCTCTTGAACCTGTTTCGTCATTCGCATTTGTTGAACTTTTTTGAATCGGACATGTGAACCGGCCAGCGAATCAGTGTGAGAAATTCGGGCAAAAAAAGCAGGGATAATCATCACTAAAATTAATGAAACGGGAATCCAGATTGCCACTCGGCGAATTTTACTTTTCATTTGTTCAGTTGGTGCTGGCACTGGTTGGGCAAATGGTGCAACCTGCCGCACAGCAATCCACAAGGAAAGCAAAACAGCGGAAACATAAAATGAACCTTCGACAATTAATTTCGCATCATTAAATTTTAAAAATGCCTGAAATTGATCCCCAATAATTGCCCACCACAAAATGAGCAGAAAGAGCAGTTGTCCCTTGCCTGCAGCCGAAACAGGAATCAAAGCTAACTGCTGTCGCTGGGAACGCTGATAAAATATCATCACCAGCATTGCCAAAATAATATAGCCGATATTAAACCAAAAATGGGGTGATAGCCCGAACAATTGCTGCTCCACCATGCCTTGTTTAAGCCAACTATCGATATTCTTTGTCAAATTCACATAACTCATCACTACCAGCAAAAAGAAAATAGCAAAGCCATTGCCCCAGTCGAATGAAACTTTTTCATTTTCGAGTTTTGGTGCTGACTGGCGCAGACGCAAAAACACAATTGCTACGCCTAATCCCATGACAAAACCGAACGACTGTTCCATCACCTTCCACCAATCCATTCGAAAACCGGTGGTATCGCCTAGCACTTGAAAAAGTTGTCCTGTGGAAAAACCAAGGCCGCCGAAAATGGCGACGAACAGCGCGGGGTAAACTGCCAGCCAATATTTATGACGCATCAAAAAGATTAATAAGCCAATGAATAATCCGAGAACGCCAGCCCAATTATCGCTGCGCGGCGGCGATAAATGCCAGCCCAACAGTGTGACAAAAAGCAGCAGCCCAATCAGCCAGCCAATGGTGATATGTAACAAAAGTGAAACAGCGTGATTGATTTTGCGCTGTAAAGCGGCAGTAATTAACAAAGCCAATAGCGCTGTGGCAGCAGCCAGCCAGTCCGTATCATAATAGCTAAAAATGGATGGCTCGGAGTCGCCAAATTTAATTTGAAAAAAGAGGCTGAATATACTCCAAACAACAAATACCATCAGCAACGGAAAAATCGATTCGACAATCTTTTTGCGTTCCCAAATAATCGCTAAAGATAAGATGCCAGCCCCAATGCCGCCCCATAAAAAGCCGATCAGAAAAAGTCCACCAAAACCGTAAACGACAGAAATCAAATCGGCTGATTTGGTGTAACCGATGACAATGCCGTAACTCATTTGCCCGCCAAACGCCCAGCCCAGTGCGCCAAACAAACCGAAGTATGCCACGCGGCGATACCAATCTTCGCGCCCCGAAGCCAGACAAACCGCCATTGCTACCAGCGCGCCTGGCACCATGGCGCCGTATTCGTGACCATAGTTGCCGCGGAAACCCCAGCCGACAGACATAGCGAGGGCGATAAAAAGTGAATCTAAAACATTCCTTTTTACTATGCAATACATATGTATTTCCCTAAAAATGAGTAAATTATTTTCTTATTTGAGAAGCAAGAGTGTGTTAACTTGAACTACGCATCTGTATCCAAAATAGTGAGCTAATTCTATAGACGTTTAGATCATGCTTTCGCATTGGATGATTTGATCTTGGCTTCGAGTTTCTCATAATCACCCAAATGCGCCCGCATCAGACTCTTCCAGAGCTTGCCGTGATTCGGCACAAAGTAATGCAGCAGCTCATGGACGATCACATAATCGCTCAACTCTTGATCGAGCACCAGCAGTTCCGTGCTGAAATTGAGGTTGCCGTTGGTCGAGCAGGAGGCCCACTTGCTTTTCATTGGGCGCACGGCCAGCGATTGAATGCGCACGTCCAGCTTTTGTGCCCATTCGCGCACGCGGGTTTTGAAGGCTTGTTTGTTTTGCCGTGCGCTCATAGCTTTTTGGCCTTTTGGAGCAAAGTGAGCAAATGGTCAACCGTCGCGGCGATTTTGTCGAGCTCGTCTTCTTCGGCGTACAGGGCAAAGGTCATTTTGTTGCGGAGCTCGCGCAGCTCTTTGTCACTGCTGCCCCAGGCGGGATGTTCGACAAAGCCAGCTTTGATTTTCTGGCTGACAGCTTCGGGATTGGGGATGCCGGCATCGCGCAAGGTGGCGTAAACGAAATAGGTCAAGCCATCAAATCCTTTTTCCGCCTGTTGTTTTTTGCGGCGCTCATTAGCTTCGATTTCCTTCATCAATTCGGCGAGGGCATCAGCGGTGCTGGTCTGCCGATCTTCATAACTCTCCTGCACATTTTTGGCGCGTTCAGCCATCCCGATCAAATAGGGGTCATCGGAATTTTCCTCTGCAATCTTCTCAATGCTCTTGACCAGATTTATGACTTTAGTGTTGTATTCGCCCTGCATGTCTTTGATGCGATCAATTGTCTCTGAATTTATCTCGACGTATTGCGTGACGGCTCGAATCTCATTGGTGTCAATGTGTGCTTGAACCAGCGCATTGGTCTTTCGTTGAAACTCCCTGTCAACATGCACTTGCTTTGCATAGGCTTTTCGAATAGTGGCATAGATGCTCGACAGAGTTATGAACGCATCGAGATAAGGGCGCAAGAAGGCGTCGGGCGAGATAATTTCGTAAAGCATCTCGATTTCTTTGTATTCTTTGAAAAACTCCTTGCGGCGGTCTTTGTCGCGAAAATGCTCGATCAGTCCGTCCACGTCTTTGTCGTCAAAGTTGCGCGTGATGAGAGCGAGATAAGCCGGCGCTTTGTGCTCCATCTTATTCTGGAACAAAATTTTGAGCAGCGCCAAATCTTTGATGACGGCGTTCACCTCATCGCTGTCGAACGAAAGCGCCTTTTCCAATTTGTCGAAGATGCCGACAAAATCCAGCACAAAGCCGTGCGGCTTGACCATCTCCTGCGCTTCGTTTTCGTAGGGGCGATTGACGCGCGCAATCGCCTGCAAAAGCGTGTGGTCGCGCATGGGTTTGTCGAGATACATGGCGTAGAGAATCGGCGCGTCGTAGCCGGTGAGCAGTTTTTCAGTGACAATCAGAAGCTTGGGCAGCTCGCCGTATTTCGTGAAGTCCTTGCGAATGGCCTTCTCTTTCTTTTCGTCAATGTGGAATTTTTTGAGCAGCGGCTTGTCGTTATTCGTGCCGGTGTAAACCACGGCGGAATATTCCGGCGGCAGGAATTCATCAAGGGCATTCTTGTAGAGCGCGCAGGCTTCACGGTCAACTGCCACCAGAAACGCTTTGTAGCCCAGCGGCTCGACGTTTTCGCGGTAATGGGTGGCCACGTACTCCGCCACTTTCTTGATACGCGCCTTGCCCTTGAGAAAGTTTTTGAGATTGACGGCGAGCTCCAAAATCTTGTTGAGTTCTTCAATGTCGGCGATGCCTTCGGTTTCGGCCAGCGCAAAAAATTCCTTGTCCATCATCTCGGCAGGGACAAGCATGTCGTTGGGCGCGAGATTGTAAAACAGCGGCAGCGTCGTGCCGTCTTCAATGCTCTCTTGGATGGAATATTTGTGCAGGTAGCCCTGCGGCGCGTCGTCCACGCCAAAGGTCTTGAACGTGCCCAGCCCGTAAGCGGTTTTGTCAATCGGCGTGCCGGTGAAGCCGAGATAGCTGGCATTGGGCAGAGCCGCCATCAGGTAGTTGCCCAAATCGCCGCCGGTGGTGCGATGCGCTTCATCCACTAGCACGTAAATGTTGCGGCGCTGATTCAGCTTGGCCGGCATGTCGCGAAACTTGTGAATGGTCGAGACGATAATGCCGCGATGGTCTTGCTTGAGCAGTTGATTGAGCCGCGCGATGCTGTGGGCGTGTTCGACGTTCTCCATGCCGAGCGCGGCGAGATTCTTCATCAACTGGTCTTCCAGCTCGTTGCGATCAATCAACAACAGGATGGTGGGCTTGTCGGAGGCGGGCGCCTTGAACAGCAGCTCGGCGGTCTTGATCATGGTGAAGGTCTTGCCGCTGCCCTGCGTGTGCCAGACCAGGCCGCGCCGTTTGACGGGATCGTGCGCGCGTGTCATCGCCTGCTCGATGGCCGCGGCCTGGTGCTGCTGCAGAATGAACTTGCCCAGCTCTTCATCCTTCTCGGCGAACAGAATGTAATCCTTGAGCAATTTCAGCACGCGCGGGATGGCAAAGAAACTTTTGACTTTGGCTTCCAACTGCCCGATTTGTTCGTGCTTCCAGTGAAAGAGATTGCGGCGCACAGTGTTCCACGTCGCGCCGTAATCAAAGCCCAGTGCGTCGGTGGCGGTGAAGGCCATTTGCGGGATGAACAGTTCCGGAGTCTCGTGATGGTAGCGCCGAATCTGGTCAATGCCCAGCGCGATGCCTTCGTCTTTATTCGCATTCTTGCATTCCACCACCAGCACGGGGATGCCGTTGATCAGAAAAACCACGTCTTCGCGGTTGCCAAAGCGCCCATTGTGCCAGTAAAACTCTTCGGTGACTTCGTAAACATTTTGAGTGGGATCGGCATAATCGATCAAGATCAGATCGCGCTCGCGGTTCTCGGCGGCGTGAAAGAACTTGCCGCTATTGCGGAGGTAGGTGAGCATTTCGCGGTTGCCGTGAATGCTAGCGGAAAGGCGGCGCAGTTGCCCAACGAGCGCGCCGGGCGCATCGGCATAGAGCGGATTGAACGCCTTGACTTTTTGATAAAGCACGTCATCGAAAAAGAGCGAAGCTTGCCGCGCTCTTTCCTGCGGATTGGTCACAGCCGTGTCAAAGCCGCGCCTTTTTTCTGCTGCAGGACGCGATACATATTCCCAGTGAATTTCTTCGGTGAGTTTGATTTCCTGGGCATAATGCAGGATGCGAGCCTGAACGGCTTTGTGTTCGCTGGGCTTGGGCATGTATTGTAATACCCTTTACTCGTTTTCGAACCTAAACAACCGGATGAGCATTGCGATCATAACAATAGTTCGTGCTTTGATGTGCTCAGTGCTCCACTGGTCGGCTGTCGCCAGCGTAACTTTCTCCCCGTTCACGGCGAATGGGATGTTGTTGAGCGCCAAGCCATTTTTATAACCGATGTTGATTTGCAGCCCGAAAATATTGGCAGTCGATTTTGCCTGCTTTTTTACGAAAGCCTGGTTCGATAATCGTGAATTGTACCCACTCAGGGTCAGATTGCCCAGGCAATGCACCCATTGCGCCTGCAGATTTTCAGCCACTTCTTTATCTCCATTGGCAATCATTTTCACCCAATCGGATGGTATGTTATGCCCCTGTGGAAAGATATGCTCGACAGTCCAGACGTATATTCCTTTATCATTTCTCGCCCACAAGTTTGGGGCGTATTCTCGGGTGTGACTGGTTTCATCCAGTTTGGCAAGCGCGTAACGCGCCATGCTTTCGTTGTTGTAGAATAAGTTATCCACGAGCATTTCTTCGAGTTTTTTGAGGGAAGTCGGTTGCCCTTTGCCGGTGAGTATGGCCTGGGAGATGAATGTATAACTCAGTTTTCTACCTTCGGATAATTCTTTTTGACATTGTTCGACCAGATCAATGTTGATGCTATCCAAATCCCTTGTGTTGGGAAAATCGGTAACATTCCTGCGAAAGTAGTACTTGCACAGTAACTCGACTGTCTTTTCTTTGACGTTTGGTTCGGTGAAATCATCTTCAGGCAGTGAGAATAAGTAAAGAAGAAAAGTGTAGGAAGGCGTGGCGCCAATCCGTTCAAGGTCTACGAGCGCTGAAGCGAACGGAGATGACGGGTATTTTTCTGGCTCAAGAAATTGATTGTAAGTTTTCGATTTCTCAATAAGTTCATCAAAGATGGAGTTCGCCTTCTTTTTTATCAAGCTTTCATAGATTGCAATGATGTTCGAGCCGGTAGCACGGGTAATTTTATCAATCTTAATATTTGGTTCAAACTTGAATGCGTTATAGAATTGCCGCAAGAAGCGATCTTGATCCCTGTCCTCTGGTAAGTTTTCGAGAAGTTTTTGCCACTTATCGTAAGCGACATCAATTGATGTGTCGTGTTTGCTCTCTAGCGCAGCGAGCATCTTGTTTTTGATGATGTCGATAGCGGACAGCGGCACGCCACGATAGTTGAGTGTTTCGAATAGCATAAAGGCTTTGGATTGAGTGGCTTCCGTGATGTGAATAAAAGAGAGCGCGGAAATGCGATCCAGTAAGCCGTACAATTCTAAAAGTGTGCCGGGGATATGATCGCGAAAATAATCAAACGCTTTGTAGATTCTGCGGACGCCTATATACCTTGGACACGGGCAATCTGGCAACAAATTTATTTCTTTGAGGATGTATTGATAATCTTCGAGATTGTTCTCCTGTGTAGATGGTTGTACTCTAAGACAGTAGACCAGAGAATCAGACCTAAAGACGCCCCATGGCAGTCTTTGAGAGTCGGATTTGGCTTCTTTTAGTAGTCTTTTTTTTACGCCGTTTCGTTTGATAATGAAGTCCTCGTTTTCCCTTAATGATGGATCACTACTCGTAAGGTTGTTTAGTTTTTCGTAAATGGCTGCCAACAAAAGGGAAAGAGTCGTCAGTCGTTGTTGGCCGTCCACGACTTCATAAATGAGTTCGCTATTGGGAGTAAGTTCGTCCGTTTCACTCACGCAAATTATTGAACCCATGTAGTGGCCTGGGTCATTTTCGTAAATGTCTTCCAGTAATTTGCTCCAATTATATTTGCCCCAAACATACTCACGCTGAAAGCGGGGGATATGGTAGTGCCATTGGTTTCCTTCGATTGCAAGTAAAGCGGAAAATGTGTTTTCGCTGGACTTCATTGCTGTTCTCCTCGTAAATTCTTTGAAAAATCTGAGTCCTTCACCCGCACCTGCCCCGTCATCAACTGGTGCAACAGAGTGCGGAAAAGTTCTTCAAGTAAAACTCTTTTTTGAGTGTTGTTTTCAATCTTCGTGTCAACGCTTGAAAGAATGTTGGCGATGTCGTCCTGTTCTTTCCGCTTTTTCGTTACAGGAATCTCAATACCTTCAAAACGGTTTTTGTTCAGAATAGGTACAGTGCCAAAAGTCGCAAATCGCCGCCAATATTCTGAATAATAAAATAGCAGATAGTAAATAAACTGTGGGTTATAGTTGCTGTCACATATTATGGAATTGACTTGTTGATTCGTCGCTGATACGTCATTCCAGGTCATGCCGACTTTTCCAATGCTTGAACCAATGCAGACGCACATTACCGCACTTTTCGGTAGGCTTCGGATTACTTCAATGCCTTTGGCTGAAATCTTTTTTCCCGAACTGTAAACATCTCTTGTAATGCCCAAATCAGCGGGAGCAATGAAATCATACTCTGCTGGTGTATAGTACTCTTCAACTGAAGTTTTGGGAGTTGTGCCTGTCACACATTTACCCAGCGAACTGATTTTCACTGCTTCCCAACTCTCCGGCACCAGCCCAATCTCGGTCTCCTTCTGCTTCTCGCCGTGCAGGCCTTCGGTGAACAATTTGCGCATGAGCGCGGCTTTCAGTTCGCGCGTCAGAGCAATCAGCCGCGCCTGCTGCTCGATGGCGGTCTGCACCGTGCTGAGCACGTGGGCGATGCGGCGCTGTTCGGGGAGAGGAGGAACGTCTAAAACAAATCTCTCAAAATTGCTTTTGTTTAGTATCGGTACTGTTGTCTTGACTGCCGCTTTCTCAAGTCTTTGCCGATTGTAGTGCAATGAATAATAAATGAAATGTGGGTGATGCTCGGTATTACAGATGACAGCATTGATTTGCTGATTTGTTGCGGCTTTTTCATCTGCCACCATTCCAATTTTCCCAACATTCCCAATGCAGCCAACCAAAACCGCATCGCTAGACAGAACCCGACATTGTTCCAAACCCAAGGCAGACAACGTTCTATGGGCGGTTGTTACATACTTTCCGCTGTCTAAATCGGCAGGAGAAATCAATTTGAATTCATCACCATAGTATTCTGGCTTTTTCGTGCTTGGCGTTGTGCCAGTAACGACTTCACCAACTTGGCGAACTTCCTTCTTCTGCCAACGCTTAGCCATACTCATCAGGCAATTCCCAACTTTGTAAGTATTGAATCCAGTTCGCGGGCATTGTCTTGGATTTCGCCTTCCAGCGCTTTCAGGTCATCCAGTATTTCTGCAATCGGTCGGTGCTCTTCCCCTTCGGCTGTATGAATGTAGCGGCTCGGCGAAATGTTATAATCGTTCTTGACAATCTCATCCCTGCTCACGATGCGGCTGAACTTGTCCACTTCGCGCCATGCCTTAAAGGTTTTGGCGATGCGGGCAATGCCTTCGTCGGCGATGAAGTTCTTGGGATCGCCCTTTTCAAATTCGCGGCTGGCATTGAGCAAAAAGAGTTTGTTCTTACGTTTGGCGGGCTTGTTCTTGCTCAAGAACAAAAGAATGCCTGGGGCGGTGGTGTTGTAAAACAGATTTTCGGGCAGGTAAATCACGCCTTCAATCAAGTCATTGTCCACAAACCACTGGCGCACCTGCTTTTCTTTAGTGGTGTTGGCGCTGCCAGAACCGCGACTCGCCGCGCCGGTGTCCAACACAATGGCGGCGCGCCCAGCCTGCCCTGAGCTTGTCGAAGGGTTCAGGCTGGCAAGGATGTGCTGCACCCAGCCCCAATCCGCGCTTTGCTTGCCGGGAAAGCCGGCGCCTTTGGGAAAGCGCCCAAACTCGTCGGCGTCGTAATCCTTCTCGGCAAACCAATCCTGGTTCCACATTGGATTGGCCACGACGCGGTCGAAAGTCTGCAAGCCATTCTTCACCCGAAATTTGGGATTCTTGAACGTGTCGCCAATCTCAATCGTGCCTTCCAGATCGTGGATGATCATGTTCATGTTCGCCATCGCCCAAATGTTGGCAGTGTATTCCTGCCCGAAAAATTTGAGCGGAGCGTACTTCTTCTTTGCCGCGGCGCGCATTGCTTCATCAAGCACCAACTGGCATTTGATGAGCAAACCGCCCGAACCGCAACAGGGATCATAAATTTCCATCCCCGGCTCAGGCTCCATGATGTGGGCCATTACCATGCCCACTTCTTTGGGCGTGTAAAACTCGCCGGCGCTTTGCCCGCTGCCTTCGGCAAACTTGCGGATGAGATATTCGTAACTGCGCCCGATGATGTCCGGCTCGACATCCTGCAATCCCAAACGCTTCAGGCTGATTTGCTCGATGAGCGCGCTCAAGCGGTCGTCGGAAATATCGCGCTGGCCGTGCGTCGTGGCGTTAAAGTCCACGCGGTCGATAATGCCCTTGAGCGGCGGATTCTCATCGGCAATGGCGCGCAGATGCGTCGTGAGCTGCTCGCCGATTTTGTCCGCGAGCTTGCGAATGATGGACCACACTGGGTCGTCGGTGTTCTCCGGTTGCAGCGGGATATAAAAGCGCACGAGTTTCTTGTCGCGTTTCACCAACTTGAACGCCTTCGCGCGCCCACCCACCTCGTTGGCGATGCGATTGATTTCGTCATCGAACACATCGCACAGCCGTTTGGCAAACACCAGCGGCAGGATATAATCCTTATACTTTGGCGCGTCTTTCGCCCCGCGAATGGAGCAGGCCGCGTCCCACAACCACTGTTCAAGTGATTTATTGTTATTATAATGCATCGGCATGATGGTGACTGCTTTCTTGAGCCTTGATTTTTATGATAGAAAAAGTAGCTACTTTCTGGTTAATTCAAACACTCTCGTCTCCCAGCTCTTCTCGAAAGAAGTTGGCATGACATCGCTTTGCTGCGGATCATTAACCACGATAGTTAATTGCTTTCCCTTCATTTGATAAATTGACTTCAACTCCAAACCGACTGCACCGTAAACCGAGGAATCGTCGACGTGCAACATTGCCTGCCTCGGCTGGCTATTTTCGATCAATTGTATTGTCATGTCAAACCACGAGCCTTCATCCGATTCGACCCGAACTTTGTCACCGGCAAAAGTAAAAGTCCACACTTGATCGCCTGCCTCGACCTCTTTACCTGTCCAGACTCCATCTAATCCCTTTTCTTTGCAGCCAATAACCAGCATGACTATGAGAGAAAGAACCATCGCTACAAAACACATTTTCCTGTTCATAAAATCTCCTATGAAATTAAAAATCAGCAGTGAATTAAAAAGCAAAACTCATAGAAAAACGGTTTATATCTTTGAAATAATTGGCCGTGCCATAAGCATAATCAAAAACTCCTTGCACGCTACCAAAATTAAATACCACGCCCAGCCCAAAAGCGAGTGATTCGACACTGTGGTTTGATTTGTAGCCAGCTCGCAGCGCAAATTTATTCTTAAGCACGAGCTCGGTTCCGACATGCAGGCTTTCCGAATGATCATTGGGATGAAGCGCATCCAACGACAGATTCAAATCAATATTATCGGAAAGAGAAGGCCACAACTCAAAAACGTCCATTGCCAGTCCCAGGCGAAAAGTCATCGGCGTTTGAAATTCCTCATAAAAATATTTCATGTTTCTGGATAAATTCTGCATGGTCATCGCCAGTTTAAGCCCTTTCCAGCCGACATCGTAAATGGTGCCACAATCTAGTGCCCAATCGTTAAGCTGCCATTCTTTTTCGTCTGTGGTTCGTACCGATTGTCCAGTAACTGGATCCGTATATTCATCAACCACGTACGATTTATTGCCCAGGCTTTCATGCAACCGTTTCACTTTGAAACCAAGGGCGAACTTATCACTAATCCGCCGAGCGTAAGCCAAGCCGATGGCATAATCTTCTACACCGATTTCACCAGTTAATTCAAAGCCGTGCGGATTGATGGCTTTATCCACTGGACGCGTTCCCTGAATATCCCCCCAATCCATATAAGTAACATCCAAGGCAATTGTCCCCCATTTGCCAAACGAGTGGGCAATTGCCGCGCCGTACAATTTTGTATCCACTAACCAATCGACCTGGTTGACTGCAATCGACCAGTTGTTGATGTCCGATATGACTGAAGGATTATGCCACATCCCCTCCGTTCCTTTAGCACAGGCTGTTGCCGCATCGCCCATCGCATTGATCCGGGCGCTCAAGCTAATACCGAGATAAGCCATGCCGCTCTGGGCAACCCGATTTTTTTGTCCGCTGAAGGCGATAGAATAAAATAAAAAAAGAAACCACATTAATATTAGCACTACTATTTTTTTCCCCATCATTTTATCTCCATGATTTAATGGAAAATATTTTGGCATAGCGCTGCTTGTTGTCTGGCCTGAAATCAGCGAATGACGACAAACTTGCCTGAAGTCGTGCCGATGAATTTTCCTTCCAGATCCCAGCCTTGGACATGATAAAAATAGATGCCGCTTTTTATCGTCTGCCAGCTTTCGGAAATCTGAAACCAAGTTTCGTCCGCCGACTCAGGAATGGATTGAGGATTATCCGGATTGGGATGTTCCAGGGTTTTAACCAACTCGCCATGAGCCGTAAAGATGCGAATGATAGCTTTTGCTGGCAGACCAACAAAAGTCAGCTTATCTTCCAAACGCGCCCCGGTAGTCGGATCATAGACGTAGCCATATTGCAGCGAGCCGCCGTATTCCAGCCCCTGAAAGTGAAAAGGATTAGGAACAACATAAACCGAATCCAATTTGCTCCGCGCACCTTCGAATGGCACTGCGCCATATTGAAAATTTCTATTGGCAAAGTGGCTCGATTCCACCGATTTGCCCAGTGACAGCTCACAGAAATTTTGCGTGCCATCATCATAGGCAACAACATAATAAAAATAGCTTTTGCCACGCTCGACCGTGCGATCGACATATTGATTGCTAATCGGAATTCCTGTAGTCCCTCCGCATTCCCAAATTTTGGTGTAAATATTAGTGAAGGAATCTTCAGCGCGATACAGCCGATAACCGGCAAAATCTTGTACACCAGTATCGACATCTGGATTGGGTGGCGTCACCTCATGCGTGCCGTAAGTGCCGTAATACCAGACCAATTCAATTTTGCCGGGGCCAGAGGTCAAATTTAAATTGGGCGCTTCAGGTCCATCGGGAACAGCCGCCAAACCATTTTTCCAGGCCCATTCTGCATGGCGTACAATTTGAAACAAAGAATCTTTGCCCGTTGCCAGGATGGCATTTTTGGCAGCATCGCCAGTCAAACCATTCCACTCAAGTGTGCCCAATTCATATTGCCGGCCATATTCAATTGCCAAATGACGATCGATGGCTCCGACAGCTTCGAAAATGACAATCCGAACATCGGCGCCAAACGGTAGGTCATAAGGACCAAAAGCGATTAGCAATTGGGGAAACTGTATCTGCGGATCCCAGGGGGCAGCATATTCACCAGTATCTGAGCCGCGACTTTGTGTGCCACTGCTCAAATCGAAATAGAGTGTTTGGTCAGGATCACCTTTCGTGTAAGAATGTACCTGTGCATTGGGCCAAAAATTGACAGTCACCGGTTGACTGCTGTCATCATTTTTTTCGGAGCTACTTCGATCAGCATGAAGTACGCCAAAGGCTGGATATTGGGGTGATAAAAACTCACCGGTGATTTCTGAAGGATCGCCGGTGTCATCGAACGTTTTGCGTTGATTGTCGCCGTCATAAACATACCAAAAACCACGCAACGTATCTCCGGGCTGATTTCCATAATAATGGCACCAATCATCATATTCTCCGCCCATCTGCTCATGTCCTCGATCGCGCGAAGGCACCAGCACCCGCCAAAAGCCAAAATAAACACCAGTTAAATTCTGCCCCATTAATTCAATGGCGCTGCTGGCATCGACATTGCCTGTATTGGTAAAAACAAATTCCTGAATCAGGTAACTATCGTGCTGAGGATTGGCAAAAGCGTAGCTGGTGCGTGTAACTTCAATACCGACATTAGTCGCCCATTTGGTAATGATTTGCTCATCACTATCCAGACTGGCTTTGCGCGTGCTGCTCTGCCGGTTATCCAAATGCCGCTCTTCACTAATATCATTTACAATTACCAGAGGCAAACGTTGCCGCACATATTTTTTATTGGAAATCGGCTCTAAAAATTCAGCCGCCTCAGCATTTTTATAGCCGCCCTCACAAACATAAAATTCCTTAAATTGTCCAAATTTATTAGTCCAGCCTTTAACTCCAATCCAAAGGCCAGTGTCCTCCATATTTTTTCTGGTGCCAAAATTGAAATCGCCACCCGGAAAACACATGGTCGTAATGAGCGGTGAATAGCTCGGTATTGAGCCAACTGGAAACATTGTCTGCCACAAGCGCCCTATATGATGATGTTTAAGTTGTCCAAAGGCTGAAGAAAAAAACAGTATCAATCCCAACAGAGCTTTCCAGAAATTGAGGTTTTTTTTATTGAACATTTTTCTACCTCCCGGCCAAAATTAAAGAAATATCCTGAGGCCGAAAACATACGTTTTCACTCTCGCCCACCAGACATCGTCATTTTCAGTGCGCAGAATTTGTGGTTGGGTTAGCTTATCTGTGCCGACCTGATCGATTCGACCTGATTGCCATAAATCGTCATAATATTCATCGCCGCTGCGACCGGTAGGAGGATACCTGAATTTTGTATGCAGAACATTGCTGGCATCCAAATAAAATTCCCAATGCATGGTTTTGAGTTTGAACAATCGAGAAATCCTGATATTTGCCCAATAGCGATCAAGCTCTTTAAACCAGATATCGGGATGCTGATCGCGAAAACTTTGTCGAGGATGACGCACGTGAGCGCCGCCTTGGTAACAGATTTGCACGCTGACATTGGTGCTGCCCAAAAGGGCATAATGCTTAAGCTTTGGTCCCCAGTCAGCCGGCGCTATGAAGGTCAGCACGCCTCTGCCATAGGGCTCAAGGATCGGATGCTTGGAAATAGGCACACCCCACAAAACACCATCAATGCCGATATTGGGATCGTCTAAGATAATCGGATTTTCACTGAGGCCCGGGATGCTCAAATCCGATTCATTTTTTTCTACAAAAGTATAGTTCAACCAGCCGGTGAAAAATCTGCCGGTCGGTTTACGGATTTCTATTTCAATGCCTCGGGTGTCGGCATAGCTTAAATTCCCATAATAATCCATGATCAGACTTTGATCGGAATGAGCATAAGTCATTACGCTGGCTTTATCAAAGTATTCTTTGTAAAAAGCACCGATATGGAGATGCAAAAAATCCTCGACATTAATATCGCAGCCCAGCTCATAAGCAATATTTTTTTCTAATTTCAGATTGGGATCACCCATTTGCGTCATCGCCGGCCGCGAGCCATCTAAATTGACGACATAGCTGTGGTGCGTCCGCGGGGTCTGGACAAAATGACCATAGTTGAAGTAGATTTTGCTATTCACTGATAGCGGATGAGAAATTCCAATCCGCGGGCTAAAATAATATTTTGCTCTGGGTTTTACTGTCGGATAAGTGCCAGCTATTACTGCATTATAAATATCTCTGTCCGAAGCATAACTTAAAGCATCGTGGGGATTAGGTCGAAAAGAATTTATATACAAATAGTCGAATCGCAGGCCGATATTAGCGATCATTCCCTTGAACTCAATTTTATCCTGCAAATAGGTTCCGATTTCGATGGGATTAACTTTATAGTCGCGATAAAAAGCCTGTGTTGAGTCCTCATTATGCCAGTGCAAACGGTGCTCTTTGAGCACTTCCAAATTTGTTTCCCAGCCGAATTTTAGCTCGTGAGCGGGGTGAAATTGGTTTACTAACGAAAAATTCAAAGAGGTGCGGCGATCATAGGAGTTTTCCCAGGTAAGACCGCCGCCGTACATACGATAGCCAGAGACATCATCATCAGCACCCATCTCTTTGGTAATTTTGCCCGATTGTGGATCATAGTACAGCCGACCATGAAAATAACGTCCGTTTTTTTCACTGGCTAAAGGTGGCATCCCCATCCAATATTTTGTGTAAAAATAATTTACATCAAACTCATAATACAAATGCGGGGACACGGTGTGTATCAATTTGGCTCCGGCCACGCTGGCGAAGCGATTGAGAATCGGTCGAACAAAAGGATAATAGTCTGGAAAGCCGCCGCCGTTATAGGATATATGATTCTCCCGTGTCCATTGACTGGTTGGATCTGAATCAGGAATGGTTCTGACTTCTGAATAAAGTCCATTCATCGTTAATTTCACATTGGGATTTAGTCCATTCACCACTTTTATCATGGCACTTTTTTCATCATAATGGTCTCGCGACTGGGGGTAATCGAAGGGATGAAGTTCGTATTTTCCACCCATCAGAAAATTGGCTGGCCAGGGCACAAAAGGCGCTCTACCGGACAACGATAAATCAAGGTTGTGGCCATTCAAATTGCCATATTCAACTGGACGATGACGCCATCGCCATAAATCGTAGGCTTCCATAGCGGTAAGATCATTGTTCGGATTGTTATCTGTAAGCAAGCGCTCAGCATATTTATTCCAGCCTTCCCAAATATAAACGTTCTCATATCGTCCGTCGGGAATGCGCAGCGTATCGCCATCGAATGCTTTGGTGCCGGCGTACAAGCGCCACATATTCCAATGCGGATCATATTTATCTCTACCATAGTGCGGCTTCTGCGCTGAAGTCAACTGATAATCAATATTAAAATGAATCTGCTCAGACGGATTTTTTGTTACCACATTAATAAAGCCAGAGCGCGCCTGTCCATATTCGGCATTAAAACCATTGCGCATGATCTTGATTTCTTGTACAACACCCGGTTGAATGGTCGTAATGGGTCGACCAAATTTTTGGTCGACCATATCTATGCCATCCATTAAAAATCCCACTTCGCGATCGTCACCTTCGCGAATCCTGATATTTCCTTCCTCAATGCCGCCAGTGATTCCCGATTGCAGTCCAATCATATCTTCGATACGATTGGCAAAGGGTGTGCTTTGATACTCTTGCTCAGTAATGTAATTTTCAGTCGCTGAAACATCGAGTCGAATCATGTCCCGAGTCGCTTCGACGACAACGGACTCGCCAAACTCCAAAACAGTTTGGGCGAGGGAAAAATTGAGTACTGTGGTGCGGTCAACATTTACCTGAACTTGCTGTTGCGTTGCCATAGTATAGCCCATCATCCGTGCAGTAATGGAAAAAATGCCCGGCGGCACTTTTAGCATCACAAATTCTCCCAGCGCATTTGTCGCTGCGCCAATCCTTCCAAAGTAAGCCACCTCTTCATCATTAATCCAAACCTGGCTAATCAAGACTTCAGCGCCTGGCAGCGGTTCCCCGGTTTGCGCATCAACTACCACTCCCCTTATTTTTCCCGTCACTCCCGCTTGCATCGGAAAGTAACCCAACAAAACGGCACTTGCCAGGGATAGCAGTACCACAAAATAACGATGTGATTTCATTTAGTTGCCTCCCGCCTTTTTATTAATTACATCTTGAAATGCCAATTTGATGATATGGGCATCTTCCTGTATGAATCATAGGGCTTCTGGATACTATACTTGTTAAGGATAAAAATGTAACATCGGTAGCTCAGATTAAGCCTTAACGAGTATAGTTACTGGATACAGGAGGTTGGTAAATAAATTTTATAGCCAGTAGCAACAGACCAGTATCATCTACTGAAAAGATATTAAGCTCAACATGTAAATCTTGACCAGCGACTTTTGAATTTGGCTTGGCTCACGCTTCCTCTACAATTTCATAGCCCAGCAACGCTGCGACATCGTAAACCTGCCGTTTCCAATCTCCAAAAAAGGTAACTCGATGCCAGCCCCACTGATCCCAATAAGTCAGCAATTTGTAAATATCACCTTTCACTTTCACAGCCAGTTTGGTGCGGCAGGCTTTATCTTCATCGACATTCTCCACAGAAATGCCCTGGTGCAAAATAATCTGCTTTTTGTTATAATCCAGAAGCATCGTCGTGGTCATCACGTCAAGCGGCAGTAGCGAACGAATGCTGGCACCGCGACGGTCTTCCGAATGATCGCGAAGGTGATAAGGATTTGCCGGACCATTCGGACCATAGGGCTTGGATGGCGCGACACAATGAGCGTAAATAATTTGATTTTTTGCCGTGTCAATTACCGGATCCGAAATGAAACCTGACTGTCCAATTAAAAAGGTCATTAACAACATGGTCAGAGTTGATCGCTGATCGGCTTCGCATGCTCCGACCAGGCCATCATTATTCAGTTGCATAAAGCCGAGACAGGGATAAGCGTCAACCATCTTGCCGCTGTAAATGCCGCCAAGGCAATTGATGGTAATCGCTCTTGCTTTATGTTTGTCCATCAATTCGACCATTGACAAATACATACCGGCGGCTTTTTCTATTTCACGGCGCGGCGGTTCGATTACCTTCTCCGCTTCTTGAATCCAGCGGTCAGTGCATTGCTGAATTTTTTTCTTATCGGCTCGCTGGTAGGCTTCATTAATCTCAGAAAAGTCGATCGTTTTCATTTTTGCGCCCAGCGCTGGCTCAATGTTTTTATCGGCTTCTCTGCCCACGACCAAAATTGTTGCATTGGCTAATTTTTTAATGCTTTGCAGACAACGAACCGCCTGCACGACATCTGAAAAAGCCGATGAAGAAACAGCGATCACTTTATTGCCTTCGCGCCTGGCGCGAGCGTAACTGGTGAGAAATTCGCCCGAACCAGCAAATAAGTTATCGACAAAAATTGTAGGTTTGCCCGCCGCTGCTATGGTTTCTGTCATTTCGCCCCATAAGCAGCCGACCAAATATACAACGTAACCATCCACTTCGGCATCTTGGGCTAATATTTTTTCTGCCTGTGTTTTGCTGCCATCACTGACAGTAATGGGTAAGAATTTTATTTCAGGACACTGCTGCTGAAAATTTTTGGTTAATTCATTTATCTGGCCAGCAAAATTATAACCGATATTGGGCCAATTAGGTTGAGTCGGATCCGGGTGGGCAAAGATAAGCCTGAGCCGAAGCTGTGGCTCAGCCGCTGGAGGCGTATTTTGAAAATTCACAGCCGACCCCGCGAACAATGAATATGCAGAAAGCCCTGCAGCGCAGGCAGTACAGCTTCCCAAAAATTCGCGTCTGGACACGGCGCCATTTAATTGATTATTATTTGAACGATTCATAACATCATCTCCCTTTATTAGTAATATGAAGGACCAGTCGAAAAAAGCCAAATGAACTGAAGGGCTAAAGCCCAAAGCATTGGTGGGGAAATTAACAGATCTCCGTTCTACAGAACGGAGCTATTCACTTTTCATGAATAGCTCCGCCATTTATAGCGGAGAAACTTATGAAATCCGAAATCACGTGGGCTTTAGCCCAATCAGCTTTTTGACTGGCCATTCATATTAATAATTCTTGAAAAGAGTCCTTTGTTGTCAGAGTGTTAAAAATTCACCAAATATGCTTCACTAACATCGTTTTATGCTTAGCGCATAGCACGAGGCACAGGGTAAAATGATTATATCTTCGCTGTGCGCTTTTCGCCATACATTACGCTCTAAGCGCTATGCTCTCGGCGCATCGTGTAAAGCAAGAATATTAATCAAATGATCCCTCCATTAACGCCCAGTTGTCAAAATCACGGTTCATTTTTTTCTCACCGTGAGAAATGATGACCCATTTATTTTTGGGTGCTTTCACATCATAGGTGATCAATTCGCCCTGGGGAAATTGAAATTGGGAAAAAAGTGCCTCAGGATTGTTATTCGCTTTGGTTATTTCTGATAAGATTTCTTTTGCCTCACTATTATGAAACAAACAGATGATACCCAGATGCTGATGTGAATGGACAGCGATAGTAAGATTATTGTTTTTTGTGTACAAAGTCCAGAGATCGTCTTTTATAGTCGGTTGCCAGCTTGGTGGAATGTAAACTGGTCCTGCGGCACAAGCAAAATTTTGGTAAACACCGCTGTTGTTCCATTTTCTAAAATCTTTGCCAGGTCCAGCAAGATGAACGATCTCCTGCAAATCCCGTGCGCCATCATCGATCATGAGCGTGATCGGACGAGCCACAATCAAAGAACGCCAGCCTCGGTGAACACCGCCAGCGCTGATTAAATATCCGGGACCGCCAGCGTAAATTTCTGGCGATGCCTTTTTCGCATGTCCGATATGAATAAAATATGGACAAGGTTTTTTTTCAATCCAATCTGCTGTCTTATCGGGCAAGTGATAATCTAAAAGACATGCCCACAAGGTGCGACCACGAAAATCTATGGCGAGTTGATTTGACATCACGACATTTTCTTTGCGGCTCATCCAGACCTTCATCAATGCTGTATGATAATCAGCAGCCAAAGCAGTTATTCCAGCTTGACGCAATTGACGCCGGAATGGCGGAAAGCGCCGCAAATTCAAACTGCCCAACGCATATTCCCAATTGAGCCGGTCAAGAATATTTCGCGCCGCGCTACTTACCGTATCTGCAGCAAAGGCTTCCAGATTGAGCAGCGCTGACAGAGTGAAACCAAGATAAGGCAAGGAATTGAATTCGTAAAGTCCAGCCCGCTGCAATTCTGTCAAATAGCCGACCAGCCATTTTGCCAGGCCATTTTTACTGTTGTCATATTTCGCCTCCGGGTTG
Source organism: uncultured Cytophagia bacterium (assembly GCA_964571835.1). Taxonomy (GTDB): domain Bacteria; phylum Zhuqueibacterota; class Zhuqueibacteria; order Thermofontimicrobiales; family Thermofontimicrobiaceae; genus CAZNDR01. The sequence continues at coordinate 26,073 of CAZNDR010000006.1, forward strand.
CCATGAAGCTGCAGCCATCGATTTTTTAAATAACGCGAACCTTCAGTCATAAGCAGATGATTTTCTGTATCGTCCACCAAACCTAATGAGCGAGGCACTTTTAAGCGCACTTCGCCGCCGTCTTCAATCAATAGGTTGCTGAGCAAGTGTTCTCGCGTCCGTGGCAACAATATCTCTGGTCGGTCGCCGAAAAGATAAAGAATTAGCGTTAGCGCCGATAGAGTAAAATCATAATCACCCTGCTGATGCAGCCACCACGTAGAGCCGCAACGCCGTTGGGGCAACTGTCTCAAAAGATAATTGTTCACTTCGTTGATGTCTTGTTTCAAGGCTAATTTGGCCAGGATGATTTGTGCTGGCACAGTCTTATCCGCTTTCTGCCAATCAGGAAGCGTCCGGCTTGCCCAGTGCCGGATAATCGCCTGACTTAAAGCAGAGGTATCTTTCCAGGCATAAGTCCGCTGGTGCGGCACTGCAACATTTCCGGGAGCTAACGGTCGGTACCTGAAGCGAGCTTCGCCAAGATAATAGCCGAGCTGTGGCAAGCCCTCCCAGCCTATTAAAACGGTCAAGAAAAGGATAAAATAAATGTAGAGTCGACGTTTCTTCAAGGTCTAATGATTCATTGCTTAAATCATTCATTAAAAATTCCTGGAGTAATGGATTTTGTTTTAGGCAAAAACTCCATTACTCCATGATAACGTTTGATAGGGTAGCCTTAAAGAGAATAAATGAAGCCTTGGAAGCCCAACTCATTATCCGCTAAAAGCGCTAATTGAACGAATTATAATCCCAAAAACCAGCCTAAGTGCTTCATTTCAAAAGTTCATGTAGGGATTGAAGAGCAGTTGATTATCA
>CAZNDR010000007.1:0-21772 GCA_964571835.1 uncultured Cytophagia bacterium
GAATTATATACAAATATTAACAATAGATATCATGGCATTAAACTTGCTTAAAAGTCCTTGCTATTAACGGCTTGTAAATAGCTTATTCATCAATGGAGATAAACATGAAAAAAGTGATCAAAGCTTTAGTAATTTATCTGTTCATTTCGCTGATGCTAATACCTCAATTATTGTGGGCGCAACCGACAGTCGAAGTAAATTTGACAGTTTTCTTGACCGATAATGCCAGCCTCAGTATTCATGAATTGTTGGCGACGCAGATAGCGAAGTCGAGCCAGCAGCAAAATCTTCCCTTGCTGTTTCAGGCGTTTTTTACAAATTCTACGGGGGATTCTTTACCGGTTGCTTTGAAATTTGGCATCATCAAAAAATCTTCTACAGCAGCAGAAGTATTGTTGGATGGTACAAGCAGTCGGTTCGACTTGCCAGTAGGCACAACCGGTCCTGTGACAAACCTAAGTATTTTGTCAAAGGATAGTCCTTATTCTTTAAAAGATGTCGATGTAACTGGCGTCGCGGAAGATCTGCTCAGCCAGATTTTGTACACAGGCAATTTGCCCTCCGGCACCTATCAATTCTGGATCCAGATCGTTAACCCGAATAATGAATCTGAAATTTGGGGACAGGCAGCGCAAGAGAATTATTTTGGCAATCCGGGCGGCAATCTGGTTTTAATGTCTCCAGGTCAGAATGCTAATTATGCAGATATTGTGGAAATTTACACCAATCAACCAATCTTTCAATGGCAATCTAATTCACTTTTATTTGAAATTTTTCTTTACGAAGAAGAAGTTCATAATCAAGGAAATCCTCAGTCTGTCATCAATAATGAAGTTTATGCTCATTATCGAATCGATGATTCTAATATGTCAGTAGCTGATCTAAACAGCTCAGGCTATATAACCGTGGCGCAGATGGGAACAGCGCCAGCAATTTATCTTTTCCAATTGACCTATCCCACTGCAGCGCGGCAATTAAATCCAAATTATAATTATTATTGGCTGGTAAATGCGTTGGATGGAAATGGTAATCTTTTGAAACAGAGTGAAATCTGGCGTTTCAGATATATCGACCCCAGTCAACAGGGGGCATCTGCGGTGGAAAATCAGCAAGTCATGTCCGTGCTCCGTTCCTTGCTGGGCGATGCCAACTTCGAAGCTTTGTTTATTAATGAAGGAAGCCCTTTCAAAAATTATAGTTTCACTGGCGACATGTTTAATGGCGAGCAGCGAATGGATTTTAATGACTTGCACCTTTTCTATTTGAAATTTCTCAGCGGACTAATTACGTTAGTGGCTCCGACGGCTGAGTAGTATTTTATCATTTTTTATTAAAGCCTAGCTCGGCTAAAAACTATAGCTATCAACAAAATATATGAAAATGCTAGGCACATTGACTGCGAACCTTGAACAGTGAACTTGAAAATTTGGATAGTCACCAATACTTTATAATTCTGACTTGTAAATCAGAAAGGAACCAACATGGATACAAGAAACCATGTTTTTAGAAATTTAATATTATTGATGAGTGCGTTGCTAATTTTTCAAGCAACTACCATAGCAGATGGCTCTAAAGATGTTGCCATTGTGCTGAAGTCGACCGGCGATGTCCAAGTCAAAGAAGCGGGGACAAAAAAATGGTACAGCGGCGACCGTGGACGTCGGTTGAATTCCGGCGACATAGTTAAAACATCAAAAAGCGCGCTAGTAGCGGTAATGTTTACCGACGATAAGACGCTGCTCAAAGTCAGAGAAAACTCGACTATCGCCATCAAAGGAAAAAGAGAAAAAGATACCATCGCTAAGAGCATTTTTTGTACGGTGGGTGAATTTTGGCTGAAAGCTTCCAAACAAAAAAAACAGTTGCTGGTAGAGACCCCCTCCGGCGTTGCCGCGGTGAAAGGTTCTGCTGCCTCATTCGTCGTAACTCCTGACACAACCAATGTTGTAGTAACAGACGGTGTGTTTGAGCTTTTTAATAAATATGGCAGAATATTAGTTAGTCTGGGAGAAACTGGCAAGTTGTTTCGCGATGGCAAACCGATTAAATATCAATCAACGGCAGCGGAAATAAAAGCCGCTGGCGAGAATGATCAGGGCTTGCCTGTCGAAGGCGAGCTTAAATTTAAATTTTTAGATAGCGAAAAAAATGAAAAAAGTTTGATCATCAAGTACAAAGAGAATAAGTAGTGTGAGTAATTTATGCCAATCACAAAAACCAGCTTTTCCAAGCGAACCAGCTATTCTATTTTAGGCTTGTTAATAATCTGCACAATAACTAATTTGATGGCAGAAAACGCCTCACCTCCGGGCATTATTCATTTCCCTGTAAAAAGCGGCAGACAAGGCCAAAGCATCTTTCTCGAAGCTAAAGTAGAAGAACGTGCCATGCAGCAAATACAGTATGTACGCATCTATTTTCGCAGCAAGGGCTTGACCAATTATCGCTACGTAGAGATGGAGGAACAGGCAGAAAATTATTCTGGAGAAATACCTGCCTCTGCTGTCACTGCACCGGGCATGGAATATTTTATTTTAGCCCTGTTCTCAGATCGGTCTATGGCCACCAGTCCGGCCTCGAATGCCTATTATGAACCTCATGAAATTACTATCGTTCCGAAGACTGTTACGCCGGCAGAGAAACCAACAGCAGACAAAACCAAGCAGTTGACAACAGTTAGCGGGGCGAGCTTGCAAACGGTGATATTAAGCCCGGAACCGGAAGAAAGTGTTTTGGAAGGCGATGTGCTTATTGCAGTTTCCTTTTTGGGTGAGACGAATAAAATGGCTTTGAAATCGGTTAAGCTACTCATCGACAACAAAAATTTTACCACCTCAGCCGAGATTTCTGAGAATATGCTTTCTTTTGTTCCCCGAGGACTAGCGCGAGGTGCCCATCAGGTGAAAGTTGAGATTGCTGATTTAGCAGGCAACCGCTTTGAAAATGTCGAATGGCAGTTTTCAGTTGTCTCAGAAAGTGCACCGACAAAAACGGCAGGAAAAGAATTACCGTTTTCAGGAAATGTGTACGCTGAATTCAGAAATGAAAAATTTGCTGACAGCACTTTTGCAGTAACCAATGTTGGCGGCAGAATCGATGGAAAATTTGGGCCCCTGAGGTACAACGGCAATGTATTTTTTACTTCCCGAGAAGATAATCATTTTCAGCCGCGCAACAGAATGTTCTTTGAAGTTGGCACTTCCTGGATCGGAGTCAAATTTGGCGACACCAATCCGACCTTCAACGAGCTGATGCTTTGGGGAAGGCGAGTGCGCGGCTTTGAAGCTTACCTCAAGCTTGGTTTGATCAATGTCGAATTCGTCATGGGGCAGACTAATCGAAAAATTGAAGGAATTCCATATCTGATTGATCCCAATAATCCAGCACCGAATTATTTAAATCCAGTGACCGGACAACCTGCTATCTCGACAACTGGTATTTATCAATCCGGGACTTTTGATCAAACATTGATGGCAATTCGTCCCAGTTTTGGCAGCGGCAAAAATTTTCAGTTAGGTATTAACCTGGTCAAAGTAAAAGATGACGTCAAGTCGATCCAGTACGGAAGCAAACCAAAAGATAATATTGTATTGGGTCCTGATTTTTTGCTGGCGTTTGATGACCATCGTATCGAGTTAAAAGCCAGCGCTGCTTTTAGTCTGTTAGCTGATGACATTTCCACCGGACCAATTACTCAAGAAGATTTCGATTCATTAGATTTTGACATCCCCTTTAATCCAGCAGATTATGAAGAATATTTTGTCTTGAATACCTCGCTGGTACCGCTTGATCCTAGTGGACTCACTTCGTTGGCTTATCAGGGTAGTTTCAAATTCAACTATTTTAACAATTTTATTAATGTCGTCTATAAATCCATCGGCTCAGCTTATAATGCGCTAGGGAATAATTATCTCAGAAAAGACATTCAAGGTTTTTCCCTTTACGACCGGATTCGGTTGTATCGCAATCAAATTTATCTGAATTTAGGTCTAGAAAATTTTCTGGAAGAAATTTCCACCAAAGATGATGGAGATGACGCGACCGAACCGAATAATTATTCTTCATTGAGTATGGGTGTTTCGCTTTTCCCACAAGCGAGATACTGGCCACAACTTCATATAAATTGGAAAAGCTATGACAGAGAAAATGGATTAGATGCAGTTACCTACCCCTCGGCAGTAAAATATCAGGATTCCGATATCTCTATCCAGGTCAGCTACCATCTTTCTTTGTTCGGAGTTGAGCACACAATTAATGTTAGTCACATCGCTAATGACCGCGCTGATGGCTTTCATCGCACTTTCGCCGACTTTGCTAATAGCCTTCAAATGTACAGCTTGCAAACTGATTTTCAAATTCCCTTGACTACCACAATAAGTTATGCGAAAAACGATAACAGCGCCGGCGGAACTTATGATTTCCAATACAGCATGTTTGGCTTATCAGGAAAGTATCGGCTGTTGAATAATAACTTGACGCTGACTGGCGGCTATTCCACCACCAGTGCTGTTGGCTCAAGCAGCACGTTAATGACCAATGATCCAATCACTGGGCTGCCTTTTGCGCAGCCAACACTGGTCACTTCAACTTATACCGATTACAACCGCACGGCATTTAATCTCGGCGCCAATTATCGATTTTTGAATCGGCATTCTATTATATTGGATATGAGCATTATCAATTTTGATGACAAGGTTACCAAAAAATATGCTAATAATTATTTTCGTCTTCGCTATCAATTGAGATACTAAAATTAATCTCGGGAGGAAAAGCACAAAAGTTCTCTTGAATAGTAAGCTGGGACTATGAAAAACATTTTGAAAAATCAATGGTATGTTGGCAGCGCATTCATTTTGGTCGCTATTTTATTCAGCTTTATTTTGAATATTTTAAAAATATTTAATAACGCTGAGCTAAAAATTTATGATCTGAGAATGCGATTAGCTGGCACCAGCGAAGTCAAGCAATCCGGAATTGTCTTGGTGACAATAGACGATCAAACCTTCTCCAGCTTGCAAAAAAAATGGCCCTTTCCCAGAGCTTATTTTGCCAAAGTCATCACGAATTTAGCAGCCGCCGGCGCATCGCTGGTTGTTTTTGATATTGAATTTACCGAGCCATCAGATTTCAATACCGCTGATGACGACAGCCTGGCACTGGCGATTCAAAAATTTCCTCGTATTATTTTAGCCGGAAAATTAGTAACCGAATTCGGCTCACATCAAACCATGAACCGTTACCCAGTCAAGCCGCTCAAACAATTGCTAAACGCCGGAAGTCACTGGGCTTATGCTAATGTTTATTTAGACGAAGATGGCTTTATTCGCCGCTACAATTTGTTTCAAAATCTACATGGACAGACACACTTCCCTTTAGCCATAGAAACATTGCGCTATCTGCAACAACTTAGTCCGGAACAAATCAACTTCGATGACAAAAAATATGCTCAGATAGGCAAATTTCTTATCCCAAAATATGAGTTTGACACCATGCTCATAAATTTTAACGGACCCACAGGTAATTTCCCAACTTACTCACTGGTCAATATCCTCGATGATAAAAATTTTAATCTCCCCAATCCAGACGAAGACACCGATGTTTTTGATATATATAAAAACGAAGGAATTTTTAAGAATAAAATTGTCCTTATCGGCGCTTCTGCTGATGAATTGCAAGACAACAAATTTACTCCTTTTTTTGATTACCGCGGAGTCAAGCAAATGATGCCGGGCGTGGAGATGCATGCCAATGCCCTGCACACTATTTTCACTCAGAATTTTATTAAGCCAACAAATTCGTGGGGAGTTTTTGTTATTATTATCATTCTGGGATTTTTTGTTCTCATCATTTCCAACCAATTAAAGCCGACCTATGGCTTGATTGCTGCTATGGCCATTGTTTTATTTTACACTGCTTTTAATTTTTGGCTGTTTATCAATAATAATCTTTGGCTCGCTTATGTTTTTCCTTTAGCCAGTTTTATCGTCAGTTATGGCGTGAACATTGTTTATCGCATCTTAATCGAACAAAAAGAAAAAGGACGTTACCGGAAAACCTTTCAGCAATATGTTGCCCGAAGTGTTGTCGATGCTATGTTGTCTTCAGGCGAGCTACCTAAATTTGGCGGTGAAAGGAAAGTTTTGACAGTGCTTTTTTCCGACATCCGTTCTTTCACTACCTATAGCGAAAAATATCCCCCCGAAGTGGTAGTACAGCGATTGACTGAATATTTAAGTTCCATGGTCGAAGTCATTTTTAAACAGGGTGGGACGTTGGACAAATTTGTCGGCGATGAAATTATGGCGCTATTTGGCGCACCTTATTATTACGAAGATCATGCCGAAAAAGCCTGCAACACAGCTTTGGAAATGATGGCACAATTGCGGCAAATTCAAAAAAAATGGGCACAACGGCAAATGGAATATTTCCAAATTGGTATTGGCATCAACACCGGCAAAGTGATCGTCGGCAATTTGGGTTCCATCCAATTATTTGACTATACGGTAATTGGTGATGAAGTAAATCTGGGCGCACGCCTTGAAGGCGCAAACAAACAGTATCAGACCTCGATCATTATAAGTGATTCAACCTACCAGCAGACTAAAGGAAAAGCCATTGCCCGCGAGTTGGACTATGTTCGGGTAAAAGGCAAGAAGCGACCAGTCAAAATTTATGAGTTACGCGGCATGCAATGGTTGCCGACAATTGAAAAAGAGCTGATCATTGATGTTTACTCTTACGGATTAGAATTCTTCCGGCAAAGAAACTGGTCTAAAGCACTAAGAGAATTTCGCCGCGTGCTCCGCTACTTTCCTTCCGATGGCCCTTCAAAAATTTACACCCAACGCTGCCTTGAATTTATCGAAAATCCGCCAGCCGAAAATTGGGATGGCATCTTTGAATTTGCAGTGAAATGAAGCTTTCATCCGGTGCTTCTTTGCGATAACAACCCAATATCAAGCAATGCCAATGCTTGGGGGCGTGGTGTTTCACTCAATGAAAAAGTTCTTGCTTTTATTTGCTTGAAATGTTAAATTGAAAGCAACATTTTTAATGTAATGCTCAATAATACGACTTACTATTCCACCTATTAAATCCAATGGATTGGCGCCTTTGAAAATTAGCGAGACACAAAATGGCCAATTGCATAAACATTGGCGAATCAGTTTCTCACGAACAGATTCTTAATGCGCCTGATAAAGACTGCGCCAGAAAAACCTGTTGTGCTGCTGAATGTGAATTTCACTTTAGCAAAACAGCCAAACGTTTTTCCGGTGAATTATCTGTGCTTGATATCTTTTCTTTGGGCATAAAATTGCCAGAACAAGTCTTCTATAAAATGCTAAAATTTTACCCCCACCAGTTTTTTCACCGCCACAGCTACTAAGGGCAAATAGAGATGGATTGTTAACCAAATAAGGAATTTAATTATGAACAAAGAAAAATATTTCGGCATGGTGGTTTTGCTTGCTATGAGCGTTTTGGTTTTGCTGGCAGCAATTAAAACCTCTGACGTTGAAAATTTCACGACGCGCCAGGTAAAAAAAGGCGAAACTGTTAGTTTATTGTGCATCGAGATATACGGCTACTACAGCAACGACCTTGGTGAAGCCATTGCAAAAGATAATCAGGATATCAAAAATATTAATCTCATTTACGTAGGTCAGGAAATTCGATTCAGAAAACCGGTCGCCACTGAGAAAAAGACGGCAGAAAAAAACAAAGATGTCTCGCCGCTCTTTCAGCAAAAAGTTGATGCCACGCAAGGTGTGGTGACTTATGTCGAAGGAAATGCAAAGTTGACCAAAAAGGGAACTGATAAGCCGGAAAAGCTTACTGCCAATGTGGTGGTGTATCCGGGTGATATCATCAGAACTGGAGACAAAGGTCGTGTGGAGTTGATTATTAATCGCGAATCGGTTGTCCGCCTGAAAGAAAATACGGAACTGACAATTGAGGCATTCCGGGATTTGAAAAAGAATGAAGGAAAAACGTCGCTGAACTTCTCGGTCGGATCGCTCTGGTCAAAGCTAAAGCAGTTCAAAGATAAAATTAGCCGCTTTGAGTTGGAATTACCGACCGCGATCGCGGGTGTCCATGGGACGATTTATCAGACAACGGTAAACAGCGACAAATCTGCTGAAGTCAAAGTTTATGATGGCGAAGTGGCAGTCAGCGGGAAACAGATAAAAAAAACAAATCCGATCGGCCAGCTTGAGCAAGTGGCGCCGCCGCACCAGGTGGCTGGACCACAGCAAGTCTCGATGGAGGAATGGACAAAAATAGTCCGCGCCATGCAATCGATTAAAATAGATCACAACGGAGTAGCTTCAGATGCTACTGCTTTCCAGAAATCACCCAATGATGACTGGGAGCGCTGGAATGAAGAGCGCGATCAACGTATTGCTGAAATATTCCTGGAGAAATGAGCAATGAGTACGTTGAAAATATTTCTTCTGCTGCTGGGTACCTTGCTGTTATTATTTCTTCTCTTTTTTGAACCGCTACGCTTCCTCGACAATCTATTCTACGATTTAAATTTTGTCTTTTCTGCAAAAGCTGCCAGTGATTCAGTGGTGGTGGTGGCTTTTGATGCCAAAAGTTTGTCTGCCATTGGAGGTTGGCCCTGGACGAGGAGCCAAATTGCCGAGGTGATCGAAAAAATCAATGCTTTAAATCCTCGAGTCATTGCTCTTGATATTCTCCTGCCGAAAAGGGAAAGCCATGAGCACAACGAAAAATTGGCGTCGGTACTCAGTCGCGTGGATAATTGTATCATTCCGTTCCGGGCAATAGGCTTTTCCATGGGCAAGCCGAGTGAGCCGCCGCCAATTCCACTCAGCCTTTTAAATTATCGTTTTTTGAGATTGAAAAATCAGCAAGAGCTAGAGCATATCAATTTTTATCAAGTTACTAATTTTGATGTCTCAGACACTCTTTTTACGCGTTATTCGCGTTACAGTGGATTTATTAATGTTTCCACCAGCAACACCAGCCAGAAAATAAGGGAAATAATTCACGTCATTCAAGCTGGCAATGAATATTTTCCTTCTCTCTCATTATCAGCGGTGGCAGCTTATTTCAAGCTCAAGCCAGAAGAATTTATGTTAGATGGCCAGGCTTATGTGCGGTTGGGCAAAAGAGCTGTACCCATCACCTCCTACGCAGCGACTTCAATTGTCAACTTCCGCTCTCAAAAAGCACCGATCAAAACCATTTCTGCCTTGGACATTTTGAACGGATCTGTCGCCAGTGAAATGCTCCACGATAAATTGGTTTTTGTCGGCGTCGATGATCCATCAGCCGGCTCGGATTTTTTTACTACACCGGTGGCTTCGCAATATCCAGGAGTGAAAGTGTGGGCTACAGCAGCATTGGATATTTTGGAGAAGAACTGGGTAACCAGTGGCGGGAAACTTTTTGGCTTTGTCAACTGGCTCTTAGCGCTCGTTTTGTTTCCGGGATTAGCCCTGCTTGTTTTAGTCTGGCGAAGACCAGTCAGCGTCTATGCTGGACTAGCTTTGCTCTTGTTGAGTATTGTAGTCAGTCACTTACTTTTTCGCCAATATAACTATTTCTGGAATCCAGCGCATCATCTTTTTGCGTGGCTTTTCTCACTGGTGTGGCTAGCTGCGCAGAAAGCTGAGCGCGTAACTAAAGTAATCGCTCCGCTTCAACTTGAACCTGTGGTCGAATCCGCAATCGAAAATCTGCCACCGCTAGGGGAAAATTACCTTCTCCCTGAACTGCCCCATGCCGCAACAGCGTTTCATGTGCTAAAAATGATCGTTCCTGACGCCCATTACACCATTCAAAACCGGGGCAAAACAATATCAGCAGTTGACGCTTCTGCCGATGAAGTGAATACCATTGATTTGTCGCAACGACAAGAGCTGCCCGACTTTAAAAAAGAGATCGGCAGCCTAAAGCTATCTGAAGAAAATCTCATCAAATTCCAGAATTTGAGCAATGGAAAAATTGTGAAGTTGTTGGGAAGCGGCGGCATGGCTGATGTCTATCTGATTTGGAATCCGCGGTTAGAAATGTATCGGGCAGTTAAAGTTTTAAAACCTGATCAATCATCATCTTTTTTAAATCGGTTTGAAACGGAGATTCGCATATTTTCCAAACTTGACCATCCTAATATCGTACATTGTTACAGCGTCGGCGAATGGCATTCTCTTCCCTATGTAGAGATGGAATTTGTTGATGGTATCACGCTGGAAAATATTATTCGCCAGCATGGATCTCTATCCCCTGAGCAATCAGCCATTATTGCTTTGCTCGTCTGTCGCGCTTTAGACTATGCCCATCACCATGTGATGACCATTTATGGCAAAACCTACCATGGTGTCATCCACCGAGATTTGAAACCAGCAAATATTTTAATCAGTCGTAGCGGCAAGGTGAAGCTCACTGATTTTGGAATTGCTCGACCAACCTCGGTCAGCTTGCATACTATGGACACAGGCAATATTGTCGGCACTCTGCCCTACCTGGCTCCAGAGCAGCTTGACGGAAAGGAGCTTGATGCGCAGACGGATATTTATGCTCTGGGCATTACCCTGTACGAGATGCTAACTGGCGTCAGAGCTTTTCCGCAAAGGGATATTTCCTCTTTGATTCAGGCAAAGTCTCTGGGCAAAATAAAAGCTCCCTTGGCTTCCTTTTCTGCTGTGCCGAATCGATTAGCCGATATTGTCGATAAAGCAATTGAGTCAAATAGACAATTGCGCTATCACCTGGCAAAGGAAATGGCGAACGATTTAGAAAATTTTATTCGTGAGCGCGCTGAAGAGCCGGCTTATATTCATTTGCAGGAGTTGGTGAAAAGGTTTTGGGATTCAGGCAGATAATGCTATTTTATCTGTTGCTTGGGATACCTCTTTCGAAAGGGCAACCCTTGCGATTGCCCAAAAGTGTTGTGGACAAGGAATCGGCGCCTTGGGCAGGCACTAACCCTGATCCAACTACATATTACCAAAAATTAATGTGAAATGACATACAAAATATCCAAATGTATGTGTTTTGAATCGGTTTTTAAGTGATGCGGTTATAAAATGAAATACGATCATCAAAAACATCATCGTTGACCGAAAAATTAAGCCTGTTCGATAATTGCTAAAACACCATTCTGTCACAATTGCATCCCAAATGAAATCCGATGTGAATTTCCCAAATCTGACTTAAAGGGCGCATAAGCATAGTCCAACCGATAGCGCTTTACTACTATGCCAAAGCCGCCTTGAATTCCCTTTATTTCGTAGCCTGTCTGATAGCCACATCGCAGCGCCAGTAAATTTTTCAAATTATATTCTAATCCCATATTCACATGTGAAGTGCTTGAAAAAATTTTCACCCAATCCGAAGCTAAAACAAATTTGCCGGGCAAAATTTTAAACGGCAACTGATAAGCCACTCCCACCCGAATCAGTTGTGGCAGCTGGCTGCTCTCATTTTTTAGTTTCGACATAAAGCCAAAATTCTGCAGAACCAAACCGGTTTTTAATCCGCTAATGGCTGACTGATATTGCATTCCCACATCAACAGCAGCGCCGGTACAGCTCTCCACGTAAATTTTTTCATATAAAAATTTTATGGTAGTACCCATGGAAAAGCGTTGATCTAAAAACCTGGCATAAGAAATTCCAAACATCACATCGTGGGCATTAACAAAACCCAGCGGCTCAGCCGTGGGAGCCACTCTTCGCTCAATGCCGCCGACAGAATTGGATAAAAAACTGAGACCAAAAACATTTTGGCCGAAAATAAATCCGATGGTCAGATATTCATTAGTGATATCCTGCAGCCATTCGTTATGGGTGAACATCAACTCAGCGTTGGGCAAATGCGCCAGCCCTGCCGGATTCCAGAATGTTCCGCTGGCATCGTTCACCTGAGCGGTGAACGCCTCACCCATCGCCACTGCCCGCGCGCCAGCGCCGATTTTCAAAAAAGCTAAGCCGGTGCTGGCAGGATTTTCAGCCGCGTGGACGTTAGGTGATAAAATAGCTATCGCCAATAATATGGCTATTTGTTTTATCATTGTTATTCCTGATTATTGACTTGGTCACGAGCAAAAGTAACTTTTATCAAACAACAAATATTTATTTAAAAGATTCGCCGACCTTTTTCAGTGCAAGTTTATAGACCTCGGAAGAAATCCTAAAATCGCCCTTGCTAATTAACTGATTCAATTCTAATTTCAAATTATTCAACTTCCCGCATTTCTTAGCCCATATTAAAATGCCAATAGTGCCTAATGAATGTAACCGATATTTCTCAGCAATCATACGGGCGTCTTTTTCATCGATCAAAATTATTTTTGCCTCCTATTGAAGCGCTAAAGCAATTGTTTCAGATTCTCCAGCATCGACCATCTCATTTAAGGCACCGATTATATTCTTATTTGTCGCTTCAACAACTTCAATCCAATTAGCCTTTCTGACTTCTTCTGAGCCTGGCTCTCCTTCGCCATCAACCACCACTTCTTTCCAGATTGCTTTGGGAATATAGATTTTACCAAATTTATCTCGTAACAATTCAAGTCTGCCGATGAGCGAAAGAGAAATTAGGACTGACGAATTAGAAACAGCTTTCACTCCGGCATCTCCAAAGTTTTTAGGTCATTCGACAAATCCTCAACATCATAACTTCGAACGATTTTTTCTTTGCCAAAAATTCTATGAAATTGCCATTTTGTTAATCCAGCTAATTGTCTGGCTTTTCCAAACTTGAGGATGCCCTGTTCATAAAGTCGCAAAGTCAATTCTTGTTTGAAATGCAAATCAATCACGAGGCAGGACTTTTGCACTTCTGGATAGGCTTGCTGGTATTTCAATAATTATATTAGCCATGTCTGATTCCTTGAATTTAAATTGTTCTCGATGCAATCATTAAAGTAAAAATTCAACATTTGCTTCTGCCTCAACCTAAGTCTTCACCTTAAATCTCGACCTTAACCTAAAAAACAATCACCCATGAAAAAATATGTTCACTCGCCGCATCATATTTTTTAGTGACGAAGGCGTATTGGATTTGAGTTTTTCGAGCGAATAAATTGAATTCAAATCCGCCGCCAAAAGCTGGTGCGCCATCATTGATACCAGCGCGCAAATAACATCGCTCCATAAATTGCGCTTCACTGCCGATAAAATATTTCATGTCCTGCACATTATTTTTTTCGACATCCATGGCCAGCAACAGCCACCGGAAAGGGTAGCTTAAGGCAAAGCCCGCGCGCACCGTCTGCGGAAAACGATCAATTTTATCAATATCCTTTTCCCACAATTTATCTGTCTTCCAGGCATATTTGGCATTGATGTTTTTAATTGTCAAACCCACTGTCAGATAAGGCAACGGGATGACCATCAAGCCTAAATCCAATCCCAGACCTGCGTCGGAGATAGTTGCATCATTATCGCCCATATGAGGAAAGCGATCATAAAGCACTTGAGCCGTAAAACCGACAGATAAAAAGTTCGTTGGCATCACGCCAAAACTGAGAGCAAAAGCATTTTCGGCATTGGAAAAATCCTGATAATGATTGCCGGCAAAATCCCGACCATCGATATTGTCCACGCCAGCGTGAATCCAGCTAATGGCCAAACCTCCCTTCAATGCCTTTTCGCCGGTCTGCTCATCAATTTTGGGACTGATGCCAGTGGCAAAACCTATATAATTAAAAGTTCGATCCAATGATAAAAAGCGATAGGAAATATGGACCAGCCGCGTTTTCAGCATAGGAATTCCGGCTGGATTGTAATGAGTCGCTTCAGTGCCCTGCGCTAAGCCAGTGAAAGCACCGCCCATGGCATTGTCCCTTGCGCCCAATCCCATTCTTAAAAATGCGCCAGCATAATAGCCGTCTTCGGCTTTTAAGCTGTTTGATAAAATAAATGCAAATAAAAGCAAATAAAATATTGTCTTTTTCATGGTCATAGCAATCCTTTTTAACTTATTTATTTAATGGCAAGGAATTCTTCCACTGATAATCCAGCTTCTCTACTGTTAGCTCTCAATATTCTTTTAGCGATTTCTTTATGATTGGGCACCGTGATTCTTCGGAAGGGTGGATTGTCTTTTCTCAATATGAGATGACTTCCAGTTTGGTGATCTAATGAATAGCCAATTTTGCCTAGCATGCGACAAACTTGTTTTCCAGAAATCGGAGGAAATTTCGTCATGCACCAACCTCGATAATTTCTTCTTCGATTGGTGGCGGATTTGGTTCATCATGTTTTTTCAAGCTGTGTAAAGAACCCGGGATAGCGTCTTGAATATTTCGGATCGCCTCTTGTCGTGTTTCACCCTGTGAAACACAGCCAGGCAATGAAGGACATGTAACAACATACATCCCATCTTCGTCTCGTTCAATTAATACTCTATGTTTCATTGGTGCAAAATTCCTTATCCTATCAAAAATTTTATATTAAAATTTTATTAAATACAAGCATCGCATCAGAGCGCTGGCGAACTGTTTGTCATACAGTAACGGAGACTATAATTCTGAAGTTTTTTTAAATTATGAGCTCAGGTTAGATCTTTCTTTAATAAAAGTTGTTTGACGACAAAATCCGAGACCGTCATCTTATGAGTAATAATCAATTCGCTTATTAATTGGACACTCAATCACTCCTTTGAAATTTGCTTTGGCAGAAATTATGGCTCACCTATCAGTTAATCAATGATCACAATCTTCCCCCAATATTTACCATCACCTTCCAGATCGAGCTGATAAAAATAGACACCATTCGCGAGTAATTTATTCGATCCATCGCGGCAATTCCAGGCAACGGCGCAATCCTGATTGGCTCCCCAGTAGCCGCCGTCGATGGAAGTAATCAATTCCATGGCAAAATCAAAGATACGAATCGTCGCCTGGCCGGATTGCCTCGTGTTAAATTGAAAACGGATAAAACCGTCGCCGCCGAGCAAATTGAAGCGTAATGGCGAAAATGGATTCGGATAAGCATAAACTCTTGGCTCACTATTTTCGCCCGGTTTGACAAAGGAACGCAAAATGTGCCATTCATTACCATTGTTGCTGGTATAAGCTAAACCATCTGGCGTGCCAACCCACAATGTATTATTTGGCGCCATCGCTACCGCATAATATTCAATGGAATATATTCTTTCTTTTAAGCCGATATTTTCTCCACCCACATCAACAATCGGAGGAAAAACTTCCCAATCAGCGCCTCCATTGGGTGATTTCCATAAGCCGCTGTCAGTCGCAGCATAAACGACCTCGCCATCAAAACCAAAATTGTAGGTAAATTTGCCTTCAAGATAGGTTTGCCAGCTGAGACCTATATTTTCTGTCTTGGAAATAGCCCTTTTTTCATCTGTTCCTTCGGCGTTAATGGTCGATGCCCAAAGCACCTGTTTGCCTGGCAACTGCTGCAGGGCTAAAGCAACGACAAAATTTCCCGAAATGGACTGTTCCTGATTTTGATGAGTGAATTGTGTCCAGGTCCGTCCCAAATCATAAGTGACATTAATGCCCTCGGCTGTGCCTACCCACAAGGTATCTCCAATGGCTAACAACGAAAAAACACGGTGATTCAAATATTCATCCGGATTAAAGTTATAATCATCAGGCGGACGAACAAACCAGCTTTTTCCTCCATCGGTTGATTTCATCAGACCGCCGCCAAAGCTGGCAATCCAGATGGCAGAATCCATAATGGCGATATCGTAAGTGACATTATTGATGATCGTCCAATCGTTGTTCGGTTCAGGCTGAGGAATATGAGTCCAGGTTTTTCCGTAGTCGTGAGAATAGCTGAGCCCACCGCCCGCAGCTTCGTGGGCTTCCAGAACCAAGGTATCAAAGGCGGTTGCCGCCCACATCACCGAATCCTTCATCGCCAGGGCGGAAACGCCCCCTCGGCCAATCCCCTGTTTTTCAGAGAAGGTGCGCCAGGTTTTTCCGCCATCCTCGGTTTTGGATAGGCCGCTTCCCGTAGCAAGCCAGATCGTATCCTGGTCAATGACGATAATATCAGTGATGGAATTGCTCTTTAAGCCTGCGTAGGGTTCATCGTTAAAGCGAAAGGCATTTTTGGTGAGGATCTGACTTTGAGCAATTTGTACCGTCAGGGCAAAACTTAAAATGGAAAACAATAATTTTTTCATGCTAATTTGTCACCGTAATTATATGAATAATTTTGTTGCTTAATAAGTTCGAGTAATCCCGGGCTTGAAATTCAAAGGTATAATTCCCAATCGTATTTTCTGAGGTAATCCAGATAGTCAAGGAATACTTATAGTCATCAGCAATCTCGTCGCCGGACTGACCATCATCATAAAGCTGGAACGGATTGCCGGAGTTGGCATATTCTCCATCCGGTCGTTTTGAATAGAAAAACACTTCTTTGATATCGCGATTATTATCCGCATCACTTGCTTCTAAAGTCAATAAAAAAGATTTGTCACCGCTACTCGGCCTGATAATTGTATCTGGCGCTGATAGATTAAAAATATACGGCACCACACCTAAATTTATTTTTGCCCAGGGGAGCACTTTAATGTAGCTTTCACTAATTTTTTGCCTGCTGTCGAAAGCCGTAATAAATAAATAGTAACTGCCAAATTTCCAATATGCAAATGCGGTAGTTGTTTCGAGAGTAAATATTCCATCGTTGGCGAACTGGTCACCGGATAAACCGTCATCCGTTAATTCGCCCTCTTGCGCCAAATCAGAAATCGTTGGCCCAAAAATTTGGCAGATTACCTTCTGGACAAAATCGCCTTCATCCCCATCACTGGCGCGCACTTGTAAAATGAAAGAAATAATTCCATCAACATAAACGGAATCAGGAATTTGCAGCGCTGATAATGTCGGGGCATGATTCAAAATTCCTAATTTGGCGAAAAATGTCTTATCCAGAGAATCACTTTCCAGCTCCGACCTGTCGACGGCACTGACCACAAATCTATAAGATCCAGTGGGAAAGTCATGTGGTAGTCGTTGCGAAAAAATTCCGTTCTTGGCAATGATATCACCGTGGTTTTCATAATCGCCATCATCGACCAAGTTTCCTTCAGCGTAATTGGCGCCTACTGAGTTGAATATCTGATAATTCACGGACTTGATATCGTCCCAACCATTATCATCAATGACTTGAACAGAGACAATAGCGGGTTGACCAATTTGTGTGAATATGGTATCCGGGACAACTAAATTTTTTAACACCGGCGTTACATTGGTTGGCTGAACTGAATCGTCATGTTGGCATGAAATCAGGTTGAATAAAAAAAGGGAAAGGAAAAAATAGCTTTTTTTGAGCAAAGAAGCACTCCGCTTGTCGGTAAATATCGTCAGCAATGAATTGTAAAAACTTGATAGTTTTATGATTGCAGCCTATTAAAGTTCCGTTGACAATAAAAAATGTCCACCGGGCAAAAATCGAGAGAAAAACACAGCAGAAAAGAAATTTCAAACAAATGCCCGCTCAAAATATTTGTCAAGTGGAAGATCGGAAATATTCTCCACAATGATATCGGCTTCTTGCAAATGTCGATTATCTTTAATGGTTGTCTTGACAGCCACACAAAACATACCTGCTGCTTTGGCGGCTTTAATGCCCATGGGTGCATTCTCGAAAACAAGACACTCTTCAGGCTTGACGCGCAACTTTTTTGCCCCAGTGAGATAGGGCTCTGGATGTGGCTTGTTGTTAGTTACTGAGTCTCCGGTAACTATGCAGTCGAAGTTTTCTAAAAATAGGTCCCCGGTAACCACTTTAATGCTCGACAAAATGGAGCCGGTCACAATTCCTAATTTTATGGAAAGATTTTTTAGCTGTTCTACCATAGCTTTCGTTTCCGGGTAAACCTTAGCCTTGGTAATCTTTTCATAAAGCGCCCGCTTCTTCTTGACAATTTCTTGGAGTTGGCAGTTTGATAAATGTGCTCCTTTTTCCTTAGCCACCTTTTGAGCAATAATATCAGCGAATTGCCCCTCTTGTAAATAAATATCTTCAGCGCTTATCTCTATTTGATATTTACCAAAGGCTTTCTGCCAGGCTGCCGCATGATAAGACATGGTCTCAGCAATCACACCGTCAAAATCAAACAACACTGCTTTGTATTTCAAGCAAACAATCCTTTCAATTCATCTCATCCTGGTAATACTTTCAAAGTTGCCATAATTGTGCAATCGTGGAAAATTTATTTTCAATAGAAATGCTATCATCTAAAAACCAAAGGCGCAATTTCGAATATCGAAATCTAAAATCCAGAATCCCTTTTATCCCATTTTCATCGGCTCGAAATTCATAAAATCGGCATGATGCACGATCACGGCTTCGGGACAGCGATAGCCGCCATCGCCTTCTTTGGCATGTACGGCGATAATGTGCACCACCTTATCCGGCAAATCATGACGCATTGCCAGCCCCGCTCCACTGAAGGGGTGGCGTAGCAACTTTCCCATGGGACTTTTTTTAATGCCATCAGCATAATTGGCATACTCCACAATCTTGCCCACATCATGCAGCAGCCCGCCAGAAATCAACGCATCTATATCAAGCTGGTAGGTACCGCCATTAAATTTCAGCAATAGTTTTGCCGCTTCAATGGCAATTTGGGTAACACTCCGGGTGTGATCGACAATATTAACCGGACAATCCGTTAACAGCAAAGTAAAAGGAATCCGCTGCAAATCGTTGACTTTCCAGCCGCCACGTTCGATGGCCTCAATCCACGCACCAATCGTTTTTTCTCTCAAAGCTTCATTTTGAATTAAATTGAATTCTGGAAAAATTTTTATCAATTCGGCTTTCATACATTTCTCCATCAGCTACTTTTTCTTGTTTTCTTTTCTGCCATAATTTTATATTGCCGTTTGGCGAATTTAAAAAAATTATTTCTTCGGCCAATTTGAATAAAGGATTTCGATTCGTTAGCTAAAATATTTTTCACCGAAAGCGCCGGCTGCGCTGCGTCGAATTCTCCTTCGACAACAAATCCCAAACCGCCAATTTCTTTTTCTTCACCGCAGAATGGCAGCGGATCGGAGCCGAACATTAAGCGAAAGCCCCGTTGCTCGGCTTTTTTGATTAATTTCGGTTTTGCCCAGACCGTGGGGCGCATAGTGGTTTCGCTGATGAACAATTTTTTTAATTCATTCTTCCCAAGCTGCTCTTCGATTATTTTGCCCCGCTTGCCGAACCATTTTCCCGGCGCCCAATTGAGCGCAGCCATGCCCTGGTGTTTTTCAATTAGCTGCAAGACTTCAGCCAACGGCTTTTGCCTGTCAGGTAGGTTAAAAATGGAAATCAATGACAGCGCTTCTAAATTTTCTTTAGTCACTAATTGACGACCGGCAAATAAAAATAAAATTGGTTTGTCATCTTGTTGAACTTTGACCGTCAAGCCGTCTTTCATGCTGACAAAGGTCACATCATTTTTACTAAATTTTTCCGGCGTCGTAGCCAATGCCTCAAAAAAATTGCTGTCCGATCTCTCCACCAATAACCAGACCGGCATTGCTTGTGTCACCTCCACTTTCTTTTTTTGTGCATTCGCCATCAGGTTCTTTCTGCTTTGAAGAATCGCTTCTGTCAAATTGTACACAGGGTACAAATGGACATGCCCATCGATGAGCAAGGTTGTCTGCTGTCCCATGCCGAAACTCCTTCCAAAATATTTATTAATCAGCGCTCCATTTTTGTCAAAAAATTGGTCAAGAAAAATGCAATTTGTTTATCTTTTTTTCATTCTGGTGAGATATTCAATTCGATCATCTGTCGTTATCACTGGAAATAAGGGCACAATATTTGGATAAGGCTGACTCGGCTGTTTGGTGAACATATCAATATTGGTTAGGGCGATCTTTTCAAATGCATCAAAATCAAGCTCAATTTTTTTATAAAATTTTTGCTGCAAACTATCAACGTAGCTATTCAAATGCTCGTCGATGATACGTAAATAATTTTTGGCAAAATTTCTTTTTTCAGCGATGGTTTGGAGATAGAGATGCTTTTGATAGACAGCCAGAAATGTATCACGCCACATTTGCTCCGTGTGCTGTACGGCATTGAGCCTATCGTAGCCTTGACGGTAAGCCTCCTGTGTCACGTAGTGATCCCTGACTAAATCGACCACTGCCAATCTGAACTGCTCGGCAAACTCATTGGAAGCCATCTTTCGCTCTCTGAAAACCAACGGATGCGACATCAGCTCTTTTCTGAAGTCTTCTACTGTCCAGATTTTTTTATCGATAGTAAAAAAGGGCAACTGCAGCATATCACCAGGAATTTTTTTCTCCAAATTGTTCTGCTGTTTCGTTTCAACATCCCAGATTTCCTCTTTAATTGATTGGCTTATTTCCTCATCAGTCCGGAAATAAATATCAAAAAAAATTTTGTTCAACTTCTCAAAGGTATCCTCGACAAAGTCAATGGTCTTGCCGCGCATGATGTCGCTGACTCGATCGTTCCAGATTTGGCTAACTTTAATTCTCGTCAACTCCTGTTGAACATGATCCAATCGCTGTTGAATCTGAGGCTGGGTGATCGCCTTGGTGTCATCCCAACCGACTATTTTTAAATAAAGGTATTCATTTTTTGCCAGATCGATGGGACCGAGAACTTCGCCAATCTTGTGATCGGCTGAAAATAAAGACGCTAAAATTTTAACGTTTTCCTGTTTACCCCAGCTAACTTTTCTTCTGGGAATTATCGTATCACCAGTGGCAGTTTGATACAAATATTGAAAATAATTATTGTGCTTTTTCCAGTCTGCGGTCGCTTGTTCGACCAGCGCTTTGTCTTTGGTGTAAAAATAGTCTACGGTATATTCGCGGCCAGCGAAACGATAATATTTTTTTATTTCCGAAGAATCCAGTTTCACCTTTTCGACTGCCTGATGCTGATGCATCCATTGGCGCATTGCCTGCTCTTTTTGTCCTTTGAGAAAAGCCAAAAATTCTTCATTCTTCAACAGTAGATTATTATCCCCTGCTTCCAACGCCAATAATTTCTCGGCAATGAGCGAATTCAAAATAATTTTTTTATCAAGATAGGAGTTATTTTTGCAGTAAGCTGGGCGAACCGTGTATTCGGCGCGGCGCAGAAATTCATTGAGGCCAATCGTTATTCTGTTATTGATGCGGACAAGAATTTTTTCCTCGGGCAAATTTAAGGGCTGTTTTTCACACCCCATCCACCATAGCCATAATGCAGCATTTGATAAAACGAGGCAGCGATAGATTTTTCTCAATTGAACCAATTCCTTCACCAGCAATCGTGATCAAACCGATCGTTTTTCATTGACAAATAGCAGCAAAATGGTCGCTAAAATGGTAAATCCCAATGAAAGATAAAACGGTGCAAAAATATTTATTTTATCCCAGAGCAGTCCAGCAATCAGCGAAGCGGGAAAAGCGCAGAGACCGATGACCATTTGAAAGGCACCCAAGCTGCTGGCGCGGTAGTCTACCGGCGCCAACTCAGCTACCAATGTTTGTTGCACTGGTTCTAAAGCACCTTTGTGCAGCCCGTATAAAATAATCGAACAGACAACGCTCAGATAATGGTGAATAAAAATCAGGCAAACACAAACCAGCGCCCAAAAAAGGAACGATAAAATCAGGACAAATTTTCTGCCGACTCTATCTGCTAACATACCAAAGGGCAGAGAGAACGCAGCAGCGGTGGCAGTAAAAATCAGATAAAGCGCTGGAATGAGGGTTATCGGCATTCCAAATTCTTTAGCAAAGATTAAAAGAAAAGAATAGCTGAAAGAACCGATGGCAAAAAAC
>CAZNDR010000008.1:0-21676 GCA_964571835.1 uncultured Cytophagia bacterium
ATATTACCACCGCTGCCGCCGACACTACGATCATCAACGCGCAGGACAGCCATGCCTAATTTGGTAAGATAATCAGCCAAAACAAGAAAAGGACGATGGCCGAAAATTTCTTCGTCACGATTCTGAGCTCCAGATCCGCTGATCAGAATTACTGCTGGAAAAGGACCTACAGATTTTGGTGTTGTCAGTGTTCCAGCTAACTTGATGCCCGCCGATTCATTCTGATATTCGACTGCTTCTTCATTATACGGATAAGGTTTTGCGGGCATCTGCGGTCTTTTTAGTTCAGGCTCTTTTTCCAGGTGCTCAAGTTTCAACGGCAGGGTCAGACCGCTCTGGTGCCAGTTTCCCTCAATACTATTTTTTTCATTATTGAAAAAACCAAGGTATTTCCCCGCCACGACAGCAACTTCAATACGCAGAGAATCTTTTTCAAAAACGACCTTGCTGACCGGAATATCTTTTGCTCCTTGATCTGGGCTATCTAATTTTGCCGTCAAAATCCCATCTTCGGTTTGGGTAATTTTGAAAACTACTCTCAATTCGGCGCCAGGAAAATTTAATGATCCCTCCCAAATGCCAATTATTTTTGATTTTTCAGGCAGTGTTATCTGTCCCAAAAGATTGAAGCAGGCAGATGAGAATAAGAAAATTGAGAAAAACAAAACATGACTAAATTTTTTACTCATATTTTCAAACCCTTTCAATAAGTTGTAGCTAACCTGTTTTCTACTTTGCAGTTTTTTGGCTAATAATTATGTTCTCAAGCGAGGATCCAACGCATCTCTGAGTCCTTCTCCGACCAAATTGTAGCCAAGAACGGTAAAAAATATTGCTAATCCGGGGAACAGAGTCATCCACCAGGCAAAGTGCATGACGCTTCTGCCTTGGGCTAAAATATTTCCCCAACTCGGAGTAGGCGGTTGCACGCCCAAACCTAAAAACGAAAGACCTGATTCCACCAAAATTGCTGAAGCTACGCCCAGCGTCATGGCAACGAAAACAGGCGCCAGAACATTGGGAATAATATGCCGCCAAATAATGCGCCATTTCCCGATACCCAGCGCTAACGCTGCGTGTATAAAATCCCGTTCTTTGACCGAAAGCACTTCGGCTCTCACCAGTCGCGCTAGCGCTGGCCAACTGGTCAAAGCGATGACGACCATGACGTTATAAATATTCGGCTCCAACATGGCGATGACCATCAACAGCAAAAAAAATGAGGGGAAACACATGACTAAATCAACTATCCTCATTAGCAAGTTGTCCATCTTGCCGCCAAAAAATCCAGCCAGGGAACCGATAAGTACACCGATAATGCCAGCTAATCCGGAGGAAATAAATCCGACACTCATGGAAATGCGTGCTCCGAACAGAACGCGGGCCAACACATCTCTGCCATTCATATCTGTCCCGAAGGGATGCGAGAGCGAAGGCGGCTGATAAACTTTCTCCAAATCAATGGCGTTTGGATCAATCTGTGTTATTAGCGGACAAAGCATTGCAGCCAAAGAGAAAAGTAAAATAATCGCCGCGCCAGCAACTGCCAATTTATTCTTGAAATATTGTCTGAGAAAAATTTTCAGCATCTGGTTATGGTAATAATAAAATTCTCAATAGTTGTCACGTGACAGTTAGGTATATTACATTTCGCCTTTTTTGATCGACATTTTTCTTGTCTGCAATAATTTTAACATCAATGGTGCTATCGCTTTATTTAAATTTAATCCTCGGATCCACGATTCCATATAAAACATCAGCCAGTAAATTTCCCAATAGCAACAAAAATACAGAAAAAACCGAAGTTCCCATGATAACCGGATAGTCTCTGGCTAATACTGCTTGATAGGCCAATCTTCCCATTCCAGGCCAAGCAAATATTGTTTCGATAATGACACTGCCTCCAATTAAGCCGGGCAAACTGAGTCCAAGGATGGTTACAATAGGCAGCAGCGCATTTTTCAAAGCATGTTTAAAAATAACAACCCGTTCACTCAAACCTTTAGCTCTGGCCGTGGTGATGTAATCCTGCCGGATAATCTCCAACAAACTCGACCGGGTATAACGCGAAAGCCAGGCCAGCCCGCCAAAAGAAAGGGTAATCACGGGCAACGCGGCATGGCGAATGATATCCCAAGCTTTATCCCAAAATCCCATAGTTTGAAAGCTGTACATCAATGAATGCATGCCTGAGATGGGCAGCCAGCCCAATTTCATCGAAAAAATAAGAATCAGCAGCAGCGCTAACCAAAAGCTAGGGATTGCCATGCCGATAAAAACAAAAATTGTCGAGACTTTATCGAACAATGAATATTGCTTAACCGCTGACAGAATTCCCATCGGAACAGCTATCAGATAAATTACCAACAATGAGGCGAGATTGAGCAATAAGGTATTAGGCAAAGTTGCTACTATTTTTTTTAATACCGGCTGGCTATCTTTGAAAGAAATGCCAAAATCAAACATTATCATTTTTTTAAACCAGTTCCAATATTGTATTGGGAGTGGTTTGTCCAGCCCATAAATTTTTTCCAATCGTTCAGCCGCTAAAGCTAAGCCTGGCCTCATTTGGGCCTCCAAATCCGATGGTTTCCCCGGCGCTAAATGAATAATCAAAAAGGTGATAATGGTTATTCCAAGGTACAACGGAATAATCGTCAATAGACGTCTTAGAATGAAGCTTGACAAAGTATTATCCTCGAAAGAGAAAAACCTGGATTGCTATTCAATCAGCACCATTTTTTTTGAGAATTTTTTATCGCCGACCTGCATTTGATAATAATATACTCCGCTGCTCACTCGCTCGCCGGAATCATCATAACCATCCCAATCTATTTGGCAAAAACCAGCTTGTTTCTTAGCCTTGTTCACCAAATTTCTGACCACACTACCATTTAAATTAAAAATGCGAATATTCACGGGCTCGGTAGCTTCTGGTAAATAATAAGAAATGGTCGTTGCCGAATTGAACGGATTAGGATAATTTTGGAGCAACACCAACGAGCTGATTGCTGGCATCTCCATTTCAATGACTTGAGAATAGGTGATGCTGCCATCTATATCCTGTTGTTTCAAACGGTAATACCATTTTCCAGCAGGCACCTTCTTGTCCATAAATTGGTAGTTATGGAGAACTGCTGTCGTTCCCCAGCCTTTGACGAAACCAATTGACTCCCAGGCTGGCTCGAATTTAGCTTGGCGCTGAAGGAAAAAGCCATAATTATTACTCTCCGAAAGCGTGTTCCACTTTAGAATTATGCCATCCTGGCTCGGCTCTGCA
Source organism: uncultured Cytophagia bacterium (assembly GCA_964571835.1). Classification (GTDB taxonomy): domain Bacteria; phylum Zhuqueibacterota; class Zhuqueibacteria; order Thermofontimicrobiales; family Thermofontimicrobiaceae; genus CAZNDR01. The sequence goes on from CAZNDR010000008.1 coordinate 3,281, forward strand.
GCAAAAAATGCCAGTTCCACTGGCACAACTCCCTCGACCCTCACCATGCCATCACGCGTGGATATCACCACATTTGAAGCGTTCACTGTCATACTGGAAATATGAATTTGTGAAACAGAGGTCTGGCTGCCAATTACATCAAAAGTGAGAAAAACCAAGATCCCTTGCCCAGAAAGCGCCGTTCGTCCAAAAGCAGTGATGGTAACGCTGTTGCCATAATCCGATAAAAGTGGTTTTTCCCACAATGCTGTAAGTGAACCATCGATCTCAATATCGCGAAACTCAATTACTGCCTTGTCCAACGCTAAGGATATTCGATAGCTATAAATATTCAAATTGGTAACAGAAGAAATAGAGATCGGCAAGTATAATAGACTGCCGGGGGTAACAACTGTGTCGGGCAAGGCAACTTGAATTTCAATGGGCGGAAGGGTTGTCACAGCAATTTTTCCATCACTCGGCGCCACGCCTGGAATGCCATAGTTAAGTATTGCTGGTTGAAAATGCAGCGATGAAAATTGACCTGCCTTCCCAATTACTTTGAAATAGATAGTCAGAATTCTGCCTGAGCCGGCTAACGCTAATTCACTGGCAACATTAACCTCTATCCAGCCAATGCCATAATTGACCTTTAGCTGCCAATCCTGCAATTTTGTTCCGAGCACTGACACTGAATCCGCCAACAATATCAATTTATTATAGTAAATTTTGAGATAACATGCTCGGACGTTCATATTGGTGACATCACCAATTTTCACCGGAACACCGATGACGGAATTGGTTGCAGCTATCGTATCGGGCAAGCTCAAACTCACTACTGGCGGCGAGGTAATGTTGATCCTGCCGTGAAAAACAGAGGCTAAAGGATATCCCTGATTGAATTGGCAGGACCGAATAGTCAACTGACCTATCTGTTTTTCATCACCTTTGGCCGTCATTTTTAATAAAATGAGTCTGCCGCTATCCTGAAGCGCTGTCTCTCCCTTCAATATCACCGAGATGGAATCAGGTCCGACATCGATAATTGGTGTTGCCCAGCTTTCAGCTAAAGTGTTTTCGATCTCAGCACTGTCGAAAGAAAGGATTAGCGAATCAAACTTAATGACAAAAGAGAATGAATAAATTAATTCATTTTTCAGATTGCCAATTTTTAAAGGAAGGGCCAACGTCATGCCTTGACGACAACTCGTATCTGGCAAAGAGACAGAAATCTGTGCAGGTGCAATAAAAGGCTGAGCAGCACATGATGAAGTCAGCGGATTTTGGTACAAATCGGCAATAATGGGACCGACGTCGGGCGCTTGATTTGCCGATAAATAATAGGTGACATAAGGAATACTAAATTTTCCCTGAATATTGCTTCCGCTGAATAAAATTCCTGTATCCCCGTAACTTTTTCCATCGCCAGTATCGTCTGTGCCGTCATTGCTACCGCCATTCAGATTATCGTAATAATAAAACGAAGCGCTGGCGTTGATCAAAGCCTCGAACTCATTGATCATGACCAAAGTACCGGGAGAACCAGAAATCATGTACCAATTAATTTTTGGCGCGGGAAAAATAGCCTTATTTACAGCCTCGCTCACGCCATTGATAATGATATGGTGATTGGTCGAATCATTAAACAACATGCCGATGCCATTGGCATTGAGATCAAAGGATTGCCGGATCAATTTGATGCCATAATCGGAACCCAGCGATTTGTTCGTGCCAAAAGCCACTACTCGATTGGGAAAAAACTGATATTTGAACGTGCCGACTGTTACCGTCATCAAACCCAGAAAATTCACCTTGTATTTTACATCTCGAATTGTTCGAATAGGACCGGTTTTGTAATGGATGCTCCCATCATTTTCTAAATCGTTTTCTGTCAAGCTGTAATTATAAGAAAAAAAAGAATACCGATACTTCCCTTTGATGCGCGCCTTCTGTCTTTCCAGAAAATTTATGCCGCTGCCTCCAGCCGAAGTCGGAACTTGCCAACAATCGGGAATGCCTTTGTCATTATGGCCAATAGTGTAGTTCATTGCCTTGATGGTATCCGAATAACCAGAAGTTGCTGGCAAATAATTCATGTAAGCCGGCAAGTTGTGATCAGCTGACAAAGTGCTTGAGCGATAGACATAAATATATTTTTTACTTTCCGGCAGTTGCGGATCAGTGATCTCCAGTTCGTAACGCACAAATAATCGAGAATTTTCATCTTCTAACCAGGAATAAAACGGTGTTTGGTCACCAGCCTCCTTAGCTACGAATAAAATTTCATCATTGCTGTTGAGCACATTATTCGGGGTGATAAAATAGTCCCATTGATCATCTCTTTCATCAATCTGAAAGGTTATTTGTGACCATCGATGGCTGTTTTGATCATAGGAGAAAAGAAAAATTTCATTGACTGGCGAATTTAAAAATTCAGGAAAACTATTGCCATAAACAATAACCGTTTCGTACTCACGGAATAAATTCCAGTCCGCCAATGATGAGGTGATAGTCAAATTGAAAAAAAGGAAAATTAAATAATAGGTTTTTTGAAAAATTTTCATTGTCTCTTCACTGAAGTCTGATTATAAAAAACCACAGTCGAAAAACTGTGGTTTTATAATAACCAAATAATTTTTTAAAAACAAGCATTATCTAATCAAGGTCATTTTTTTTGATGACAGATAATGGCCAGCTTTTAATTGATAAAGGTAGGTTCCCGCCGTGGCCATTCTTCCTGAATCATCTTTTCCGTCCCATTGAGCGCGATAATATCCTGAAGCCTGTTGTTTGTTCACCAGCGTACATATTTTGTCGCCCAATACGTTGTAAATATTAAGCTCCACCGCTACCGACTCGCCCTTCGCATCCGGTATCCCGTAGCGAATGGTGGTCTCTGGATTAAAGGGATTGGGATAATTCTGACTGAGCTGAAACGTCGGCGGTACGCCCATAAATATTTCCAATGTCTCGGAATAAACAAAACTACCATCAAAATCGATTTGCTTTAATCGATACGAGTAGTGATTTTCGGTGATGTTTTCATCGGTGTAATAATAAATCTGCGGCGAGTTATTTGTACCATGTCCCGCAACAAAGGACACAGTTGCCCATTCTTTTTCAAATTCAGCTTTTCTTTGCACCTCAAAACCATAATTATTTGATTCGGAAAGTGTCGTCCACGACAATGCCACAGCGTTTGACTCCAATACCTTAGCAGAAAAACTGGCTAATTCGACAGGTACAAAACCAGTCGAATTGGTAGTTAATTGCATTGGATTTTCAAAATATTGGGCAAGAGAATCTCCAAGCTCAACTGGCTGATGCGCTGCCAAGTAATATTGCTTGTAGGAAATGCCTACTGTACCGACAATGTAAGATGTAGAATTGCTTTCAATAACGACGCCTATATCACCAAAAGATTTGCCATCTCCGGTATCGGCTCTATCAAATATCAAATTATCTTTATAATACAGCTGTCGTGAATCGCCAATTGGAGTTAAGGAAAATAGTGTCAAGATTGAACCCGGTTCACCGGTAATAAGCAACCAGTTGGCGTTATTATCATTCATGGTTTTAATAGGCGTATCAGCAATACCATCGATTTTAATGGTATCCAAATTATATTGATTAAAAAAAGACATGCCTACTGCATTCTCATTTAAATCGAGTGATTGTCGAAAATAACTTACCTGATCCGATTGCTTAAATTCTTTAGTAATGCCTCCTGATTCAAGAGAATAGGCGTAGAAAAACATTTGTAAACTGAACTGAAAGTTAACGCTCAATAAAGTGATGTCCCATTTAGCATCGCGAATGATGCGTATTCTTCCATCTTTGAACTTGATTTCCGGTGGAAAGGTGATTAGTAAATCTTCATTAAGCGGGAAAGTAAATATTAAATAGGTAAGTGTAACTCTCACCTTTTGCCTATCTAAAATATCCAATCCATTACCGCCTGCTGCAACATCAATGGCTAAATAATCAGGCAGGCCACCTCTATTATTTCCTTCTTTATAGGAAACGGTTTGTACGGTATCTTCACTCGGATAAGTGGCATTAGGAATATAGGTAACATAATCCGCCAGGTTGTCATCCAGAGTGAGAGTCGAGGAGCGGTATAAATAGACATAATGGAATTCATCAGGATTTAGAGGATCCGACAACTTAATTTCCAAACGATCGTTTAGCTTGGAATTTTCATTGTCAATCCACGAATCGGTTAGCGCCTGATCTGCCATGTCTTTTGCCATAAAAACCAATTCATCATTATTATCTAGAAATCCGTTTTTTCCTGTTTCCCAATAGTCATTAGTATTATCTCGCTCATCAATTTGGCAGGGGATTTGGCTCCAGCTTGATTGAGTGGCATTAAAGGCATAAAGGAAAAGCTCATTAATGGGACTGCCCAGCAGGAGCGAAAGGTCACTCCCTTTTAAAACGACTGGCTCATAATCACGAGCGCTGTTCCAACATTGGCCAAAAGTGGCTAAAGGAAAAATGGCAACCAAACAGCATGTTAACAAAATGAGATTTGTCATCTCGATAAACTTGGATATCCTCATAGTTTCCTCCGCGCCCCCACTTGTTGAATGATAAAAAAATCTTTGTCATAAAATAAACTTATTTTTTAAAAATAACAACACAATTTTCAATTGGTGGCTATTTTATTATCTCAGCTTGTTTTAATTACTTGCTGCCACATCTGCCATAATTTTCTTTTTTTGATGCCGGTTTCGATAAAATCCCAAGGCAGAGTTTGTTCAAATTCTTTGGCCGCTAAAATCTTTTCCTCAACAGCTACTTTACATTTCTTCAACGCTTCTTGCCAATCCGATTTATTAGTTAATTGTTCATAAATGGCTAGTCCAACCCTGTGATCTCCCAGCGAAAAAATGCCTTGCAATAATTCTTCTTTGCTGCTTTTTTCGATCATTCGAACGGCTGGAATTTTTATTAACTCGGTTTGCAAAAATTTTCTTTTTCTTTTTATTGCGGCAATCTCTTCCATGGCCGCCCATTGAAACGGAGTGAATGGCTTGGGAATAAAAGTATTCACACTGACGATGATCTTTTTCTGTTTTTTGTTCTTGAGGAAAATATTCTGAAGGGTGCTAATCAATGAAACGATTCCTTGAATATCTTCCCAGGTTTCACTGGGCAGCCCAATCAAAAAATAAAGCTTAATTTGATTAATTGATGACCAGGCGATAGCTTCGGCTGCCCGAATAATTTGATCGAAGGTCAAATTTTTATGGATTACTTTTCTCAACCGCTCTGTGCCGGCTTCAGGCGCCAAAGTTATTGATTTCACTTTGGCACGATCGAGAATTTTCAAAAATGCTGGCGTCATTTTGTCAAGCCGAAACGAGGATAGCCCTAATTCATAGCCTTCGTCGACTAATTGTTGGCATAATTCTTCAAGGTCTGGATCATCAGAAATAGCTGCACCAATTAAGCCGATTCGTTTTGTTGCCTTATTATGGGTGGTTATGTTTTCCAAGATTTGTCCGCTATTAAAAAGGCGAAACGGATGGTAAATGAAACTGGCTGCGCAAAAGTGGCAATGTCTGCTGCAGCCTCTGCCAACTTCAATTAGAAACATATTTTTAAAATGGCTGAATGGGCTGACTATTGGCGAGTATTGGGGACACTGGTTTTTCAAGTCTGATTGAATCTTAGCAATTTTATCAGTCCCATTAAATAGATTTGGGACATAAATTCCCGGTAAATCATGGAGAAGCTGAAGCTTGTTATTTTTGGATAAGAGCTGCTTTTTGGATTCCAGTAACAGATTCAATAATGGCTCAACTATTGTTTCTATTTCACCGATGACAAATGCATCCACAAATGGCGCTAAAGGAGCAGGATTGAGAAAAGTCAGCGCGCCGCCGGCGATTACCAGCGGCTCCCGATGATGCCGTTCAGAAGAAAAGGAAGTGATGCCGGCGTTTACTAAAACTTGCAATACATGTGGTAGGTCCAATTCAAAAGAAAGGGAAAAAGCAATAACATCAAAATCTCTCAATTCCCGATTTGATTCCAATGTTCGAGTGATGGCGGGAAATTGGCTATCATAAAATAACCGTTCACATCTAATACCGGGAAATTCGTTAAAAAGCCGATAGACGGTTTGAAATCCCAGGTTGGCCATGCCCACAGCATAAGCATTGGGGAAGACCAATGCCAGTGAAACCAATCCTTCTGCTGGCAAAGAAACAGAATTCTTCTCCAGCCGCAATATATTTTTTCTGAAAGAGTAGTAAAGTCGATCCTGATTTTTTGCCATACGCCAATATAAAAAAATCAATCCTGATTTCCAAGACACTTTTAATTTATTTCTTATCAGCGAAAACCATCGAGCGAGAAATCATCTTGTTAAATCTCAACAAAAAAGATTGACCCGAACTCAGGTTCGATTTTTGTGACTGGAATCAGGATTGATTTTAACAATATTACATTTGCATACGCCGGCGCAAAAAGGTTGGAAATTCATAATCATCCGGCTTGAACTCTTTATTAAACTCTTCTTGGTATTGAAAATTGGGATCATGCCCATTTCCATCTGCTGAGCGTTTTTTTCCAGAGCCGTTGCCAGGTTTATCTGGATCGACTTCGAGTTCGCTTTCAGCATTTCTTGAGTAAGTCGGGACATCTAAATAATCAATGGTCGAATGAATGAAATCCATTTTCCGATGTGCCAGTGAAATTTTTGGCTTTGGCTCTTCTTTATTAAAACCAGTGGCGATTACTGTCACTCTGATCTGATCTTTAAACTCATCATCGATAACCGCGCCGACAATAATATTCGCCTTGTCGCCAGCTGTTTCATGAATTAAATTAGCCGCGCTATCGACCTCACTCAGGGTAATATCCTCACTTCCAGTAATATTCACTAACAAACCCAGCGCGCCATCGATGCAGACATTATCTAACAAAGGGCTCGAAATAGCATTTTTTGCTGCCATAATCGCCCGGTCTTCGCCTTTTGCTACTGCTGATCCCATGAGCGCATCACCCATTTCTGACATGACCATTTTAACATCGGCAAAGTCAAGATTGATTAAGCCAGGCTTGGTGATCAAATCGGAAATGCCTTTGGTGGCATTGTAAAGTACCTCGTCGGCCATTTGAAAAGCTTTGTTCAAGCGAGTATCTTTTGAGACAATAGAAAGCAGCCGCTGGTTTGGAATGATGATAAGAGTGTCAACATGCTCTTTTAGTTCTTTTATTCCTTCTTCAGCCCGAGCTATTCTTTTTGATCTCTCAAAGGCAAATGGTTTGGTCACAATACCAACGGTCAACGCTTTCTGATCTTTGGCAATTTGAGCAACGACTGGTGCAGCTCCTGTGCCGGTTCCGCCGCCCATTCCAGCAGTAACAAACACCATCTCCACACCTTTTAGCGCATTAAAAACTGCTTCCCGATCCTCTTCTATGGCTCGCCTGCCAATTTCAGGATCAGCTCCGGCGCCTAAGCCTTTGGTCAGTGTTTTGCCTATTTGTATGCGCACCGACGCCTTGCATACATTTAATGCTTGCAAATCCGTATTGGCGGCAACGAATTCTACGCCGGTCAGACCGGACACGATCATTCGATTGACCGCATTGCCTCCCGCCCCGCCGACACCTATTACTTTCATTCTGGCAGTAGGGATTACGGAGTCATCGAAGTTTAATCTCAATTCACTCATAGCGTACCCTCCTTAGTTGGATGGGATCTTGCATTATTAATTTTCTAAATTGTTTGTTATATTTAATTTTTTTGATTAGTTTGCTGAAAACGCTCTATCATTTCTCTTTGATGCAGCAATAAAGCCGTGCTTAATTTTGAGCCCTCTACTTAAAACATAAATTTAGGATCTGAACCAGCTTTTCATTTTCTCCCAAATGCCTTCAAAAGAAGTGGTCTCATCATCGCACAACAAATCTTCCAACTCATGTTCCTGACTGAGAGCGTACAAAACCAGCCCGACTCCCGTAGCATGTATGGGATTTTTCGCCAAATCAATTAAGCCACTGAAGCCTTTAGGAATGCCCAGCTTAACTGGCATGTCAAAAATTTCTTCTGCCAATAGATCAGCGCCTTTCAGCAGAGCGCCGCCGCCGGTTAGGACAACTCCGGCTGTCATCAAATTAGCAAATTCTGATTTTTTAATTTCATTGGCAGCTAAGCGATAAATTTCAACCATTCTGGGATGAATAATTTCTGTCATCAATTCTTTGGAAATCTTCCGTGAAGCCCGACCACCAATACCGGGTATTTCAATTGGTTCATCAGGATTTTCGATCAGATTCGATAGGCAACAACCATGACGGCGCTTAATCAATTCAGCTTGCTCCAGCGGCGTCCGCAAAACGTGGGCGATATCATTGGTTACATGATCGCCGCCCAGCGCTACTACTGCTGTGTGGCGGATACACTCATCATAAAACATGGCAATGTCAATGGTGCCGCCGCCCATGTCCATTACCACGACGCCCAATTTTTTTTCGTCGTCGTCTAAGACTGCATAACTGGAGGCTAACGGCTCTAATACCAAATCTTTCACATAGATGCCAGCTCGTTCCACACTGCGCACAATGTTTTGAGCAGAAGTGATGGCACCGGTTACAATATGAACTTCAGTCTCTAAACGTGTGCCTCTCATGCCATGAGGCTGCTTGATGTGACGTTCATCGTCAACAATATATTCCTGAGGCAGGATGTGAAGGATTTCACGATCCATCGGCATAACCACTGCCTTGGCTGCATCGATTGCCCGTCTAATGTCATTCTCATTAATTTCATTATTAGCTCCAGCCACAGCGACAACACCTCTGCCATTGTAACTGCGAATGTGATCGCCAGCGATGCCGACAAAGACTTCATCAATCTGAATGCCAGCCATTTGTTCAGCTTGGTCTAAAGCATTTTCAATCGAGCGGACTGTTTTATCAATATTGACAACAACTCCCTTTCTCAAGCCATCTGAGGGCGCTACTCCGACTCCGACTATTCTTGGTAAATTATCTTCTTCTACTTCAGCAATGATAACGCCGATCTTTGTTGTCCCTATGTCCAGTCCTGTGATATAAGCGGAACTTGCCATGGGATTACTCCTTTTCTACTTTTGTTTGACGACTACCTGACCTTCATAACGAACATCAAAAGCCAGAATATTATTTAAAGCATTTTTATTCACAAGCTCTTTGAAGACGGCGGAAAAACAATTCAATTTGTTGACAAGATTATCATTCCCTATTAGTACTGGGATATTGTTTTTTTTCAAATTGAACATCATTCCAATATTTTTATTGAAATTTATCTCTGAAATTTCAGAGAACAACAATGCATCTTTTTGCTTCATGGCTTTCAAAATATGAAAGGCTCCATTCATCAAGTTCGGCTGAAGCGGTTGGCGCTGCCCCAAAGAATCAGTGAGAAAATGTATGCCAGTAATTATCGGCAAATCGTAAATTGCTTCTGGATTAAATTTGCAAATCAGATCGCCCTTCTCAGTAAGCGCAGCTACTTCAGAGCCGGCGATGCCGGCGATCAGCTTGTGCTCTTTCACTGAAATCTTTAAGTTTGACGGAAAAATTCGTGAAACAGTCACTTCCTCCACCATCGGAATTCGTCTGATTTGCTGCTCAATCTTCTTGGTATCAATTTTAAAAATATTTTCAGAAAAATTGAACTTTGTGCACTTGAGTATTTCCTTCTTCGTAACATAATGGTTATGATAAATTCTCACTGCCTTCAAAACAAAGACACCATTTTTCCAAAGCAGAAAAAAAATGATCAAACCAATGACCAATCCGATAGATATCGACAACAATATTTTAAATATTTTATCGTTCATTACCATCAAGAACTCTCAACAAGTTCAAGATAAAATTTGCCCTCTCTTCCAATCATCACTAATTTTGCCTAGCCTTTGGCTGATTGATTTCGGCGTGGCATACTTTCTCAACTTCACCATTTTATCAATTTTCCATTAATTTGCACAGCTCCAGATATCTCCTTGCTAACAACAGCGAGGCATCAGAAACATGGAAAAATCCCTGGGCGTAATTCTCTCTGGCAAATAGCAGCATCTTTTTAGCGTCAAGCAAATAAAATTTGTCTCTTGCTGAAATCTGATCTGCCAATTCAACCTCAACTATTTTTTCTTCCAGCTCATCCAAATTTTTAGAGATATGCTCAGGCGTTACCTGAATTCGTTTTACTTTTGGAAATAATTGTTTAGCCATAGGTGCACTTAGTGTTGCCATGTTGAATTCCTTTCCAAAAAAAGTTTAATTGGTGAGACTGATTATTTATGCTTACGGTTAATTCTGGAATATGATCTGAATTTCGAATCACTTGGATAGTTCATAGGAATGCTTTTAGTCCCCTGATTGATTTGCATGGAAATATTAAGCAAAATACCAACAGCGATGCAATTCATTATCAAAGCGGTGCCACCATAAGAAATAAAAGGCAAAGTGATGCCAGTAACTGGAAATAAATTAAGTGTAATGCCGGAATTGATAAAAGCATAGATCATGACCGATGACGTAATGCCAACCGCTAACAATTGTCCTTTTTTATCAGGGGCGTGCAATGTTATCCAAAGCCCGCGCCATAAAAAGCCACAGAAGAGCAATAAAACTATCAGACAGCCAATTAATCCGACCTCTTCGCCGATGATGCTATAAATAAAATCGGTAAATGGCTGCGGTAAATGGTGCATCTTTTGACGTGAATTTCCTAAGCCAACGCCAGTGATGCCTCCATTACCAAAAGAAATCAGCGACTGCAGAACCTGATACGGCGGTTCGCTGATGCCTCGCACTGAGTTGATGTAATTTATTAGCCTCTTTAATTGGTACGGAAATATCTTCATGATGACACTGACAGCAACTACTCCGATAGCGATCAATCCTGATATATGATAAATACTTGCTCCGGCTAAAAAAATCATGAGCATAGCAAGCATAAAAATAATTGCCGCAGTTCCTAAATCGGGTTCTAAGACAATAAAAAAAATGATGACGCCGACAATGGCTAATGCCGGCAACAATCCTTCGCGCAACTCTTGCAGCTTTTTCCCCTTTTCCACCAGGTAGCCAGACAAAAATAAAATGAGCGCATAACGAGCCACCTCCGAGGGTTGAAAATAAAACCCGTTCAATAGCAACGATCGCTTGCTGCCATTGATCGTCCTGCCACCAGCCAGCACCAGCAGCAGCAAGAAAAAGGCAATTCCCAAAATAATGGGTGCGATATTATGTAGCACCTGATAGTCGATTTTTATAAAGATGATCATCAAAATTATTCCTAGGCTCAAGCGAAGGAGTTGCTTGGTTAAGAAGTAATGGCTACTATTATGCTCCTCATTTGCTTTATAGCTGCTAGCGCTATAAATGGCTACCGTGCCGATGACTGCTAAAAGCAAGACGCAGATCAACAAAATGACATCAAATTTTATTCTATTTCTTAATTGATTTCTCATTGCCCCAAAAAATTCTCGTCCTTTAATTTGCCATTTTTTTCACCACATTGTCCGATTACTAAAATTAAAAATAGCCAATATCAAATTATCAAACAAATCAGTTAACGAACTTTGAAAGTTGTCAACACTAATAAAAGAAGCAAAATTCCAATAATCCAGAATCTGACAACGACTTGAGTTTCATGCCATCCTTTTAATTCAAAATGATGATGTATTGGTGCCATTCTAAATAATCTCTTGCCGCCAGTGTGCTTGAAGTACATCACCTGCAAAATAACAGACAGCGATTCAGCGATAAAAATTCCGCACAGGATTATGGTCAACAGTTCCTTACGAAGTAAGACAGCTAAGGTGCCAACAGCCGCTCCCAGAGCTAAAGATCCGGTATCCCCCATGAACACTCTGCTTGGATAGACATTCTGCCATAAAAATCCGAGGCTGGCACCAATTAATGAAAATGAAAATACAGTTAATTCTCCTGCTCCTGGCAAGTAAATAATGTTCAAATACGAACTAAAATCTACTCGGCCAGAAACATAACTGATGCCAGCCCAAGCGATCGCGGTGATGCCAACCAGGCCGATTGCTAATCCATCAAGCCCATCTGTCAGATTCACGCTATTGGACATTGCCGTTACAATAAAAATGACCATCGGAATATAAAAAATTCCAAAATCAATTTCATAATTTTTAAAAAACGGTACCGTTGACAACGATTTAATCTCACTAAAAAAGGGATGAAAATAAATTACGCAACCAATAATCAGTCCCAACAAAATCTGCCCGATCAATTTATAGCGCGCTATCAATCCTTTGGATTTCTTTTTGACAACTTTAAGAATATCATCAAGGAGTCCTAATAAACCGCCCCACAACGTAGCCAGCACAATTAATAAAACATATAAGTTATCCAACCTGGCGAACAAAAGAGTTGGAATGATCAGCGAGATCAAAATGATGATGCCTCCCATTGTTGGCGTTCCAGCCTTTACCAGATGAGTTTGAGGACCGTCGCTTCTCACTTCTTGGCCAATCTGGTGTTTCTTGAGATAGCGGATGATAATTGGCCCAATAAAAAGGCTTATAACCAGCGCTAAGATGGCGGCGCTAGCGCTTCTAAATGTGATATAAGAAAAAATGCGAAAGCCAGAAATGAGATCACGCAAAGGATAAAATAAATGGTAAAGCATGGTTTTTCCTTTTAGCTAAGTGTTTGTTGCACAGCATTACTTACTTCTTCCATGGCCATGCCTCTTGATCCTTTAATGAGGATTAAGTCTTTCTTTTTGATTATTGATAGCAAACTTTCAATTAATTTTTGTTTATCTTCGAAATGAAAAGAGTTGGTACAATTGCTATTTTTAGCACTATCACAGGTCAACTTCGATAAGTGACCCACCGTCAATAAGAGATCGATATTTTTTAGCGAAGCCAAATATTCCCCAATCTTTTTGTGCTCTTTTTTTGCCTGTCTACCCAATTCAAACATGTCACCCAACACAGCAATTCTTCTTCCTTCACTCGCCATTTGCGAAAGGGTGAGCAGTGCTTTTTTTGCCGATTCGGGATTGGAATTATAACAATCATTAATAATGATAATACCCTTCTTTTCCACCATTTCCATTCTTTTTGATGCTGGCTGAAAAGATTCCAGCGCATATTTTATTTCAGGCATATCCATGCTAAAATGCAGACTTACGCTCACTGCACAAAGGGCGTTATATATATTGTGAATCCCAGCAATCTTTAGATTGATCTTTTCACCTCGAACCATAAAAGAAGGCTGACCTTTTCGATTAATGCCGATAAATTTGCCCTTAACATCCGCTTTTTTTTCAAAACCATATTTAATTATATTGTTGACCTTTGGTAAATTTCTACTTAAATAGCGATCATCATTGTTGATAAAAGCTGTTTGTCCTTGTTTCTCTAAAAATTGCCACAGTTCATTCTTCGCCTCAAACACACCTTGAATCGAACCAAAAAATTCCAGATGCGCTGGACCAATACTCGTGATAACGCCATGCGTTGGATTGACAATTTGGGCTAATTTAGCAATCTCTCCTTTTCTGTTGGTGCCCATTTCGATTATGGCAATTTGATGATCAGATTTCAAATTAAACAAAGTCAGAGGCACACCTATCTGATTATTTAAATTGCCCTCTGTTTTAAGAACTTTATATTTGTTTGCCAGAACTGCCGCGATCATCTCTTTTGTCGTTGTTTTTCCATTGCTGCCGGTCAGTGCCAAAAATGGAAAATGGAACTTCATGCGATAATAATGGCTGATCGCCTGTAATGCCAGCAAAGTATCTGAAACGACAAAATAATTTCCTTTTGGGAGACTCTGTTGCTGCAGTTGAAACCATTTTTTCTTCACAATAAAATTTTGAACGCCCTGTCGGGCGACTTCAGAAACAAATTGATGTCCGTCAAAGCGCTCTCCTGGAATGGCAATAAAAATCTGATCTGCCTCAATTTTTCGAGAATCAATAGAAAAGCCAGAAATAGTTTGATCCAACAGCTCAGCTTTTCCAAAAAATTCAAGGCCAATCTTTTTAATCTTCAAGAGCTCCAGATAACAACAATTCAACATTATTTTTTCCCCAATTACCCGCCTGAGAAGTGAGCCAGATTTAGCCCTGGCTCACATTGAATTACACAACGAGCGCCAGCACGCATCTTTGACCCAGCTTCAGGAATTTGTCTGACTACTCGACCACTTCCTTCTACCACAACTCTCAATCTATGTTGAGCCATTTTTGACAAGGCATCGCGAAGTCCCAAACCTTTGACCTTTGGCACAGAGGTGTATTCACCATGGTTTTCCACTAATTTTTTCAGCGTCACTATCAATTGAGTTTTTTTATGCTTTTGGGGCTCGAATACCAATCGTTGCTTCGCAATCACCTCGCCTGAATTTTCGATTACTAAGGCTAAGCCTAATTGTTGAGCTATTGCCTGGGCAGCGTCCACCTTCTTGCCAATCAAATTTGGAAATCCGGATGATTCATGCGGCAGATTTCTTGTTTCACCATCATCTGAATTTTTATGTGTGGCATAATAGATATCTGATTTTGGCAGTACGTCAACCAGGCGCAAAACTCGCTGCAATATTTTTTTAAAGATCGGAGCTGCGACCTTGCCGCCCAAATGATCGTGCCTGGGATTATCGATCATAACATAAATTAACATCTGTGGCGCTTCAGCTGGAAAAAAGCCGATAAATGAACTGACGAATTTATCTTTCACATATTTTTTTAAATCCGGGTCATATTTCATCGATGTGCCAGTCTTTCCAGCAATCCTCAGACCTTTGATAAAAGCTCCTTTACCAGTCCCGTCGTAAACGACCTCTTCAAGCATATTAATTAATGTTTTTGCAGTTGCTTTAGAAATGACACGCCGAATAACCTCTGGACGCGCTCGATAATTTTTTGTGTCAACTCTATTGGCTTCCTCCATACAAATGATTGGTTTTAATAGCAGTCCGCCATTAGCAATAGCGCCGTAAGCCATAGCCATTTGCAGCGGCGTCACTGAAATTTCGTATCCAATAGACATAGCAATTGGCGTATAGCTTGACCAGGTGGTGCATTTTTTTAGTTCTCCGGATGCTTCTCCCGGCAGCGATATTCCAGTCTCAAGCCCAAAGCCAAAATCGCGAAGATATTCATAAATTAATTGTGGCTCGATTTCCATAGCAATCTTTGCCATACCAATATTGCTTGATTTATTTACTATTTTAGCAACACTCAACCAGCCATAAGGAGAGACGTCTTCAAGCGTACGGTCATAAATCTGGTATTTACCATTTTCACAATAAACAGGATCGTCCGGCTCTTTGATGCCTTTCTCAATAACTGCTGCCATCACTAATGACTTTATTGTCGAGCCGGGCTCATAAACATCACTAATGGCTCTATTTCGACAATATTCCAGCGCAGAAGAACTTGCTTGATTCAAATTAAAAGTTGGAATTATTCCACAAGCGAGAATTTCGCCGGTTGCCGGATTGGTAACCAAAACCACTCCAGCGTCGGCTTCAAATTTTTCTACAGCATATTTTAATTCTTCTTCAACAATCCATTGCACCGTGCTATTGATAGTCAATACAACGTCATTTCCTTTTTCTGGTTTTTTTATTGGCTGGTTTATATCGATAATTCTATTGCCCTTGGCATCTCTCGTATAATGAGCCAATCCGTTATTTCCGGTTAATTCCCAATTTTTAATTAGCTCGATGCCATTTAATCCTTTCATATCGATGTCAGTAAAACCAACAATTTGCGAAGCAATTTCACCTTTGGGATAAAACCTTATTGGCTCTTTTCGAATAATAACGCCAGGAATTCTAAGGCTTTCAAGAATGGCTTTTTTCTCTTTCCCAATTCTGCGAGACAACCAAAAAAAAGATGTTTTGTCCTCAATTTTTTTTAACCATTCTTCCCGGCTCTTGCCAAATAAAACAGAAAAATGTGATGCCGCGAACTTTGGATTGTCTATTTTGGTCGCATCCACACCGACGGAGTAACTGTGGCGGTTCACTGCTAATGGCTCGAGATTGCGATCATAAATAAGACCTCGGTCCGACGGAAGCTCGGCTTCAGCAAGGTATTGCTTTTTGGCTTTTTCAATGTAGTACTGCCGGTCAATAATCTGTATCTGCAACAATCTGATTATCAAAATTGCATAAAAAATCATCGCCATTCCAACCAGAATGATGAGCCGATTGATAAAACTTTCTTTGGTTATTTCGCTTTTTCCAGCCATTTTTTCACAGCTAAATATCAATTACATTTTGGTTTTGACTTGTAGGACAAATATGTACTATACACGTAACCTGCTGCATTCTTAAGGGATTGAAGCTCGCTGCAATTACCCAGCTAATTCTAAAAATAATCTCCATCAGTTGCCTGACGAACCCATATCAGTTCATTCGCGCAAATCTGCAGCTTTATATTTTTCCTCGACTGGCAATAATTCAGTATCCGGAAAAACCATTTCCAAACGGTCCTCTGCAACTTTTATAAGTCTCTTGCCATCAGCCAATTTTAAAAGAATTGTTTTTAGTTCAGCATTTTTCTCTTCAATCAATTGTCGTTCTCGATTAAGGCCTTCGATCTCCTGAGCCAACTGGATTATTTTCACTTTTTGAAAAACACTTCCGATAAGTAATAAAGCAATAATTACTATTCCTACTAATACTCGTGCGCTCGTGCGAGGCCGATGGAGGTTAGCATTAAATTTATCTAACTTAATCTGATCAAAAATTTTTTTCTTTTTTTTTGATCTGCTTATTTTGCGCATCATTACTTAATTCTCAATTCGTTCATAAGCTCTTAATTTTGATGATCTGCATCGTGGATTCGCTCGGATCTCATCGGCAGTTGGCTTCACAATTCGCTTGGTCAAAATTTTCATCTTTGGCTTTTTGCCGCAGATACAATGCGGCAGCTCTAGTGGACATTCACAGGGATTCGTTTGTTTATACATAATATCTTTAATAAGCCTATCTTCCATCGAATGAAAAGATATCGTAACCAACCTGCCGCCAACCACCAACAAATCTGTCACCTTGTTAAGGAAAATCTGCAAATTATCCATTTCTAAATTTGTAGCAATACGAATCGCCTGGAAACATCGGGCTAACGTCTTAATTCGTTTCCTGTACGGGGTGACAGATTCTATTACCTCTGTTAGCTGCTTAGTTGTCTTAATAATTCCATGCTGTCGTTTTTTAACAATCGCCTTGGCAATTATTCGCGACCGTTTTTCTTCACCATAGTTGTAAAATAGCCAAGCCAACTGGGATTCGGACTCGGTGTTTAATAAAGCTGCAGCACTACGCTTGCAAGCATGTGACATTCTCATATCCAAGGGGCCTTCTGCCAGGTAGCTAAAGCCTCGCTCAGGAATATCAATCTGGAAGGAACTAATCCCTAAATCTAGCAGAAAGCCGTTTACGTATTTTATGTTTTCAGCAGCTAAAATATCTTTGATGTGAGCAAAATTGTCATTAACAATACTATATCTCTTGCCTGAGGACAAAAGTTTCTTATTAGCAATTCCAATGGCTTGCTCGTCCCAATCAATTCCAATTAGCTTCCCATCCTGATTTAAATGCGATAAGATTTCGTAGCTATGGCCGCCTCCCCCCAAAGTACAATCGACGTAAATTCCAGATGGATTAATAGCTAAATATTCTACTGCCTGGCCGACAAGTACTGGCGTATGTGATAAATTGTCATTCACTTTTCAGTTCATTCGAAATTTCTTCTTCTAATTTAGCTTTTGCTTGTGCCCCTCCCAATTTGCTCTTGTATTCTTCTCTGACTTTCGGATCCCACAATTCAATCCTCGTAAATGCGCCTACTATCTTGACTTCCTTTTTTATCTTGGCTTTTTCCAAAAAAGTTTGAGGAATAGTAATTCGACCCAATTTATCCAAATACGTATCAGTGATATTCTCACCTACAAATGACGCATAAGCACGGTGTTTTTTGTTTGCAGTTGATAGTTGCTCAACAAAATGAACAATTTGCTTTTCAAACTCTTCACTCGTATAAATATGCAGCGAGGTATCCTCTTCATCGAAGTAAATATAATATTTGCTCTGTGCAAAGTTAGGATCTGCATTGCGAAATTTCGCTGGTATATTTACCCTGCCCTTATCATCTAAGTTATATTTGTAATCACCAATAAAAAATGGCATCGAATAACCCACAAATTGAAATTAGCCGCTGTTGATATTTGAAATTTGACTGCCCTAAACTGGCAGGCCTAAGCCACCCACATTTTCCCACCGCTATCCATATTATAACACTTTTTTCCAAATAAGTCAAGTAAAAAAATTTTTTTTTAAAAATTTTTTGTTAATCACATTGCCTGTCTATTTTATTGTATTGTTTATTTAGTGGTTATGCAAGGCGTATAT
>CAZNDR010000009.1:0-21519 GCA_964571835.1 uncultured Cytophagia bacterium
GTCGTTTGCCGATAATCGTTACTCTCCAAATTTTCCAATACCATGAATGCTCCGCCTAAAAAATAGCTATCTCAAATGAACAGCTATATTCCTACCATCGGCAGAATCTATTAAAGCTCTATCGGCTCGGTTAGCGAATGTAAAAAATTAGGAGCTCGGAAATCATTGGGTTTTTAGCTCAGACAATTGTTTGATTGGATTTTCGAATTAATAATTTGTTCGGCCTACCATAAATCAGCTCTCACGAAATTTTTGCCGTCTCCATCAGCAAATGCTGCAATTCATTCTTAAGCTCGTTATAAATCTCATTAGAAAAGCCGACATGAGAATAACGAATTTTTCCATCGCCATCGATGATAAAGTGAGACGGGAAGCCGATAACTTCGAATGCTTTTTTTGCCGCAAAACCTGAATGAAACTGTCTGAAATGAAAGGGCTGCTTTTGTGCAAACTTCAGCAAAGTCTCAGCGTCTTCGACCGATACTGCCCAAAAAGCTAACAAATTATTTTGCTCGAAGTCTGCAGATAGCTTATTCAAATCAGGAATTTCTTTTTTGCACGCTTCGCTCCAGGTATCCCAAAAAACGATGACAGTAATTTGGGCTGTCTGTTGAGACAGCTTCGCCGTGAGACCTGATAAATCGGTAAGGAAAATTTCCGGCGCTAAGCTAGCAGAGGCTTTCTGTTCATTTCTAATTGCTTGCTCTAAAAATAATTCATAATTGGCCACCTGACCTTGCTTTGGCTGATAAAGAATTCTCAACTTATTTCTTGCCCCATCCTGCGCCGCATTTTCGCTGAGGGCCTTGATATAAGCCTTGGTTGCGCTATCATTCTTTCCCGTCTGCAGGAAAAGATCACCGATTTTTTCCCATTCATAGGCTGGAAACGGTGTGTGATGTTGAATACAGCTTTTGCGCCAAGCAATCGCCTGTTCATAATTTTGTTGCGCCTCCTCCAGCACTGCCTGAGTTGAAAATATTTGGCATTGCGTCAAATTTTGCTTGGCAATTCGATCATCTGGTTTCTCCCACGGGCTACTCAACAATAAATGCTCGGCGGTATTTTGTGTCGTTGCTTCATCAAGCACTTGTTGGGCATTCTGAAAATTGTTGGTTTTTATATATTGGTTAGCTAAAATCAAATTCGATTCGATGTTGCTAGGATCTATCTTCTTTAGCTTCTCAAAATAAAAGATCGACAATTCAGTATTTTTTTGTTGGCGATAATACTCGCCCATTTGATAAAATGCCTGCTTCAATATTTTCTGGGATGTGGTCGTATCGAGGTGCTGCTTTAATTCTTTTATCATGACGGCTGGATTGGCACTACCTTTTAA
The DNA here is from genome assembly GCA_964571835.1 of uncultured Cytophagia bacterium. Taxonomy (GTDB): domain Bacteria; phylum Zhuqueibacterota; class Zhuqueibacteria; order Thermofontimicrobiales; family Thermofontimicrobiaceae; genus CAZNDR01. Next base: position 1,340 of record CAZNDR010000009.1, read on the forward strand.
CAAAATATTTAAATACAAAATTTCATCTTTTTGAGGAAAATTACTCTGCTCATCCGCTAATTGCTTGCCAATTTGGCTGGCACGATTGACATCAGCTAACAAATATAAATTTGTTTTGAAGGCAAGACCCAATAATTCCAGAGATTCCTTTGGGCTGGATAATAAACTGTCCAATGCAGTTCGCACCTTTTTTATTTCTTCTTCTGGCAAAATAGAAGATTTTATCTGTGAAAACCACAGATCGAACCACACCAAATAATTGTCCGGGAACAACGATATTTCTTTTTGGTAAAAATTTATCGCTTTGAGATAATTAGGAAAATCGACTGGGCGCTCCAAGCCGTCATAAATTGAACCCATTTTATTCATCGAATTACGCTGAATTTTATTGCTTTTGTATTTCAGCGGAAAGTTCCAGCCCAGTCCACTATTGTCTTCATAACGCTCCATGTTATCTTCAAATTTGATGCTTAACAAATAGTCACGCGCGTCCGTTTCAATTTCGGCTTCAAAAGGGTTCCCATTCCCTTGCATGATAATTTTTTTTGTCGACACAGCCCCTGGCGCATAAAGCTGATAGATAAGAAAAACTGAATATTTTTTTTGTTGCGGCTGAATTAGTCGCTTGGGAAAAAACTTCACCGCAATGGTTTCTCCGGCTTGGGGGTTTTCCGGAAAATAAACGACTTTTTCTTTCATCGGCTTTTTAGAGCAGGTCATCAATAGAAATAAACTTAAAATTGGCATGGCGTATTTCCGAATCATACCTCAGCACCTCTCCTTGCATAAAATTAAAATATCGGTTTCTTGTTTAATCGACTTTAAACCTAATTCAGCCAGAGGCTAGTCCCACATTGTTTAGCAAGCAATAAATTCAGCTACGCGACACAGTTGGAAATATCGGCCTATTTGCTTTTCATATTTAGCTGATTTTGTGATTTGTGTCTTTGCCCTTGTTTGGCACAAAAACGTTCAGCGATGGGATTTCCGCTCTTAAGAGATAGGCACTAAAATAATGTTGATACTTTTCCAGTACTTTCGCTTTTTTTTCATTTAAATTTCTTTTGTTGGAACACTAATTAGCGCTACCTATCGAAAATCACCGGTTATATTAAACGCCGACCAATAAACCGGATGGACATTAATATTATCACGCACAAAAAGCTGTGCTTTTCGCAGGGCAGTAGCTCGCGAATCCCCTGATTTTAAATTCCGGAAAAATCGCTTGATCAAAACGGCGGTAGCTAAATCGTCCACCTTCCACAAGCTCGAAAGCAAGGAGGCTGTTCCGGCATAGATGAAACTTCGTGATAAGCCGACGACCTCATCGCCGACACCAATCTTGGCCAATCCGGTTTCACAGGCGCTCATGGCGACCAGATACGCATCAATGGTTAATTCGAAAATTTCATGCGCTTCAAGCCTGCCATCGTCATATTGTCCGGCCGCCAAACGCAGAGCGGAAAATAATGGATTTAGCGGATCAAATTCTCCGTGACATGAAAAAATAATTAAATTGAAACGACTGCATAAGGCTTTGAATTTTTCTTCGGTTGCTTGTTGTCTGAGAAAAGAATTTACTTGCGGATAGAGCAATTCGAGGCTTTCAATTTCTAACTCAGCGAACGGCAGATCAAAGGCATCGTCGCCCAAGTCTGGATTTCCCAAAGCCAAAATATTTTTATTCCAATCTGTTGTCTCAATAAAACCTTTTCCTTTTTGCAAGCACAGCTTTAGCACCATCGCGCTGGGCGACAGGGAAATCGAAAATTTATCAACCAGGTATTCTTGTTTTTCGTTCATGAGACAGGAAAAAGGCAAATAGTGCAAAATCCCATGGGGCACGATTATTATTTGTGTGGCGTCGGCAAAAAACTCTTCTGCCGGGGCAATCAGAATTTGATATAATCTTTTTGAAATCCTGTCCACTGAACCTTGCTTTTCTAGGGTGCTTCTCAAAGAATCGACCAAAGTGTACAGAGCGGCGCTGGAAATTTTTTCCTGTTTTGCGAAGATAAGCTCTTTTGTTAAAGCCCAGATAGTGATCTGTTCATCCGTATAAAAATATTCCAAGAAAACAACTTGTTCGGGAATGGCTTTTTGTAAGTCATCAATTTTTATTGGCTCGACAACTACCATTTGCGCCAATTCTGGATTCTGCTCTTTTAATTGAATAAGAAAGTCCTGATAATTCTTTTTCAATGATTCCAGTTGTAAGGCAAGTTTTTCCACCTGCTCCTTTTCGGCAGAGGTCATTTCTCCCTGGTGCACTAAAATCTGGGTAATCTCATTTTGCACCTTGCTGATTTCTTCTTTCATTCGTTTCAGTTTATCAAACTTATCTTTGTCATAATCGCCGCTAAAATTGATATCGCGATTAGCCAACAGATCAATAAAATTTCGGGATTTCGCCCGCTCGACAATTTCTAAGGCTTGAGCTGGTCGATTTAATTTCAAATAGACGCCTACCAGATCATAATAAACGTCTAATTTATTATCCATGAAGCCGGACTTATATTCTTCAATTTTGATTTCCGATCTCATCGCTTCAATTACTGCCAGGGCTTTATGAAAGCAAGTTAGGCTCTGCTCAAAATCATTTTTCTCTTCATAAATTAAAGCCAGGGTTCGGTAAGCCCGCCATTCAACTTCAGGGATAAATAGTTTTTCCGCCATTTGTGCCGCCAAAGCCAGTGTATCAATCGCTGCCGCGTGATTTTTCACGGTGCTGTAAGTCAGCCCAATTTGGTAAAAACACTGAGACAGGTTTCGAGCATCTGAAATTTCCTGGCTGATTTTTAAGCCGCGACGAAAATGGCGAAACGCGGCGGCTGTAATGCCTTGTTGAGCTTCGATAATACCCAAATCACGAAAATCATATCCCAGCCCACGTTTTGATCCAATGGCTTCATCAATCTGTTTGGCGATTTCGATGTGCACCTTCGCTGAATCCCACAGTTTTTGGGAACGAAAAAGCGCGCTGATATTTTTATGAATTGTTGCCACATCGAGGGAATCTCTGAGTTGCCGTGCAAATTCAAGCGCCCTCTTTTCAAGATCAAGCGCCTCGGTGAGGTTGCCCAGACTCATCAAAATTAAACCTTGAGTTGACAAACCAACTGATTGGAGTTTCTGGTTGCCACTTTCCGAAAACGCCTGTAGCGCCTGTTTTTGATAAAACAACGCCTGTTCATAATTTCCCATCTTCCAATAGACATTGGCCAGGTATTGCTTCGATAAAGCAAGCCATTGGCTGTTGCCTGAGGCTGTTGCCAGCGACAGAGCTTCCAATTGATATTTTAAAGCGGTTTGGTAATTGGCCAAATACTCATGGCTTAATCCCAGATTTTGTTGCACCTCCATTAATTTGTCAGTGGCATTAACTTTTCTGAAAATTGCCAGTGCTCGTTCCTGGTCCCTTACGGCTTTTGCGTAGTTATCCAACTTCAACAAATAAATTCTTGCCCGGTTTTTATAGCATTCGGCTATCGACAAACTGTCGCCAAGTGTCCGATAAGCATCAATTGCCTGGGAAAAATAAGCAGTTGCTTTTCCGTAGTCACCATTTTGTTCGTGCACCAATCCCAGGCGCAGATAAGAACCAGCCACTTCTTCTGGCAACTGATAGCTCTTTGCCAGATCAAGGTATTCGCTCTGATAAAAAAGTGCCTTTGCATAATCTTTATTTTGAGAGAAAAAATAAACTAAATATTTTAACCCTTCAGCTAAACGCTGAACATTATTTTCAAATTTAGCCGTTTCTACCATGTCCAATTGATATTCAATGGCCTTGTCCCAGTAACTTCCGTTAGCCGCGCATTCTAAAATGAGCTGATACAAATTTTCAATGGCAGCTTGGGCATTTTGTTTTTTGGCCATGGCCAGCGCCTGCTCATAGTTTATCAAAGCTCGTTGCCAATCGTGCTCTTCGTAGAACTCGTTGCCAAGAGCGACTTTTGTTTCAAATCGCTCTTTGGCAAACGCACTTTCTTGTTCGCTATCCATACCTTCAAAACCATAGAGCTGGAAAAAAGCAAAATTGGCCGGAGCAAAACCCTGGTGCTGCATTTTTTTCTGTGCCCGGGTAATGGCTTTCGCCGGTGTGTAATCCTGCAGCGCTTCAAAGAAATATTGCCAAAAAGGATTTTCAGGAGAATATTTTTCCCCGATCACCAAACTGGGAAAACCAGAATATAACATGACTCGCTGCAGCATCTCATCAGAGAAGATTTCAGATGAGTCACAAACATTCAATACCAGCAACGAGGCGGCAAAATCATACTTATAAAAATCTTTCAACTTAATGTGAATAGTGGAAATATTATCGACAGCCACCACTGACAGAAGTGGATCATTGTCATTTCTCTGGTAGCGCACATCAAGAAAAATCATGTCCGAGTTATTCAATAGTTGAATAAACTGCTCTAAGCCGATTTTGGAAAAATCCTCAAGCTTCATCGAATTACTGGCATCATAGCCCAGATTAACAAGTTCATTCTTTGGCTCAGTCGATGCCCACAGCAGTTTTGGTTTTTTAATTTTTCGTTTTAAAAAACTATAATAATAATTGGATAAACTCGACGCAACACTAACACTTTTGTGGTTATTCTCGCTATCTGGCGTGGCTATAAAATTAAATAAATAATTAAAGGGCAGGTACTGCAAAGGGCCATCTGGAATTACAATTATCGTTTCAACAGAATCGATTTTATCAGCCAACGGCTCAAGAATTTTTTTCCAGAGAATAAGGCCTGATTTCTGATATGAAGAATCATTTTGGATATCGGAAAGAAAATTTCTAATCTCATCATTTATTTCATTCTGCCGGGCAGGAAGTATTTTTAGTTCGACGTTATCCGGCGTGATCTCCCAAGCGTGGAGTACCTGGTCGATAAAAAAATAATCAATTATCTTCGTCCGAGGAGCCAATATTTTTTGCACCTGGCTAAAAATAACCGGCTCGGAAGCAATGAGCGACTCAAGCTCCTCATCCTCCTCCGACACTTCTATCAGCAAGTCAGCGTACTCTTTTTCATAATTCATTTTTTGCTTGCTCCACAGAGGCACATAAGGGCTTGCTTCAGGCGCCTTCTCCTTTTCTCGCTCGATCTTTTCTCTGAGACTGGCAATTTCACTTTTAATGAAGCGCGCATTGCCAAGGAAAATTTTATGTCTTTCTTTTTTTAATTCAAGTTTATGGCTACTAATCAAATCAAGGTACTGCTTTCCCCGATATTGTTCCGCTAATCGCAAAGCGGACAAATAATTTCCATTAGAAACCGCAAAATGACTGGCAGCTTCGAATAATAATCTAACTTGATGCCGATAAAAAGGAGAAATAATAAAAGCCGCATTCTGGAGTGAGCTTTGCTCTAAAATAGCTATCGCTTCATCCAAATAAAAACTGGCTGATTGGCGGCTGCGCCTCAGTCTGGGATAATGAGAATAATTGCTTAATATTTTGCCAATCATCAAATCGACTTGCCAAATCATCGACAGCGCGCTTCGCTCTTTGGCAATATCGCGACAATCAAATAAATTATCCAGCGCATCGTTCAAATCGCCGATCGCAAAAGACAGATAGCCAAGCTTGTGCAGCGACTGCATTTTCTCTTCGTAGAAACCATTTCTGTCACTTATTTTTAAAGCGACCTGATAACAGCTATCTGCCAGGCTCAACTTTTCCAATTGCTTAAGTTGAGAATTTATTTTCTCGACTTGCTCCCTTTGGGCATTTAACGAATACTGCTCTGCCTGGCTAAGATAAAGATTCCCCAGCAATAAATATAATTGTGCCTTCTCAGCCGCGAAACCGATTTGCGCCTCGATTAAATCAATGCCCTGCTGCACATAGTTGATTGCGCTTTCAACAGAGCTACTCGGAGAACCATTATTTTCCTTTTCCGCCGTGACAATAGGCTGAGGCGGCAACAGGTCTAACTTTTCTAACAAGGTGCCAAGACTGGCAATGTTAATGATATTAATAAGCATCCCGCGAAAATTTTTTTCCTTTTCACATATTTTAAATGACCTCTCATAATAATCCCAGGCTTTATGATATTGAAAATCACAAAAGTACAAATAGCCAATGTTGTTTAAAAATATCGCTTCGGCAATTTTGTCGTGGCGGCTTCTAAAAATGTTGTATCTTTTTTCAAGATAAAAAATGGCCTGGTCGAGAGATTTTTGATTTAGCCGAGAATTGCCAATTATCGAATAGATGAGAGCGCGCTCCTCATCGGTGGTAAAGCCGCTCGCGGCGGTTGAGGCGCCAGTTCCGATTTGACCCAAATTCCACACGGGAAATTCAATTCCCAGAATACCAATTTTTATCCAGTTGGCTTGGGGCTTGACCTCTTTTATTTTATCGCTTTGAATTAATTCAATAGCTTTTTGCGCATAGCGGATCGCTTCCTCCTCATCATTTAATAACTGATAATTATAAGCGATGCTGCGGTAGTCCGTTTCCAAATCCTGGTAGTTTTTCTTCTGTTCATCATAAAGCGCTGCTTGCTTAAAATATTCTATAGAAACATCATACTGCTCCGCCGACTGATACAACAGAGCCAGCCTTTTTATGTTGTTCAGCCATCCTTTGTCATCGCCTAATTCTTTGTACAATTGAATCGCTCGTATTAAATACTTTGGGCCGGAGCTAAAATCTTCGGTTACGTAAGCGCAATGTCCCATTTTCCTGAATATTTCAGCTTGCATCCGTTTGTTGACAAAAGTTGAATCGTGCTCAAGTTTTACATGATAATAATAGTAGGCACGCTCATATCCAAATTCGCCCAAGTTATAATAATTGTTTGCCAAATTTAATGCCAGCTCACTTTCCAACATTGGATTCGTTTTTTCATCATTCAGCGCAATGGCTGTCGTCAGCGCATCGATTGCCAGCTCGTACCAATGCTTCGGCTTTTTTTCTTTCTGCATCGTAACGAAATTGAACAACGATTTTATTGGCGCCACCATTGTTATCAAAACTGAAGTTAACAGCCGCTTACTGGAACTTCGCTGAAATTGCTCGTGCCTTTCAATAAATTCATAATTATAGCCCAGAGTCAAATAACCCTGTATGATGCGATAATTCTTTGCCAGCGCTGATTCAATATAATAGTTTGACTTTTTCATCATATCCACATTTAAATCGCCGAGGCTATTGCTTCGATCACTGGCTTCAGTTGCCTTATATGAATAGCACAGTCCTAACATGTATAATAAAATTTCATCGTCAGCATGAGTGAGGACCATATTTTCATACCAACGAATCGCTTGATCTATTCTGCCCTGCAAGTACATCAGCAGTATCAGGTTGCGATGGGCATCGATGTGTCTTGGCATAATTTCAATGGCTGATCGAAAACGCGAGTAAGCAGCATTATATTCTCTATCCGCCAGCAGCCTTTTTCCTGACTCAAGATAGGCTTCCACCAACAACTCTTTAGCTTCTACGACGAATATTCCGCCCTGGGTATCGCCGTAATTCTCGATGATAGTTCGGTAGTGCTGAAATGCCAATACATCCTCTTTTTGATTCATGAAAATTTTTGCCAGAGCCAAAGCTGCTAACGCGGTTTCTGCTTTTTCCTGAGGATATTTTTGCAGAACCAATTCATATTCTTCTTTGGCGGCGTTAATATCTCCCATCTCGGCAAACAATTTTCCTAAACTGTACTGGGCGCGGGCTGCCAAGCGCGGAAATTGAGCATAATAAGAAATAACATTTCGTAACTCGGATATCGTGGTCGAAGAATCTTCTTTTCGACTTAATTCAATAATCCTTTCCAATGCTAAATTAATCCAGTATTCCTGGTGAGGATAGGCATTAACTACCTTCAAATAGGAATTAATCACTTCCTTTGTCTGACCAAATTTGGAATAAATGTCGCCAATTAATAATTGGCCAGCCGCGCACCAATAATCTTCAGTGCGATATGCTGCTATTAATTTTTCCAACTCGCCAAGCGCTTGCCGATATAAATTTTGCAAATAAAAGGACTCACCAACATAAAATTGTGCCTCTGCCTGAATGGCTGGGAAAATATCAGCAGTGCTGATTATTTTTTTCAAACTATCAATTTGGGCACCTTTTTCCGCTTCTAATTCTAATAAGCGCATTTTCGCTTTGGCCATCAATTCTCGAGAACTGACAAATTGGGTTAAAATTTCAGCATAATAATTTTTTGCCGTCTGGTATTCGCCTCTGGCGGTTAATGTTTTGGCAATTTCATATAACGCCCATCCGCTCCATTCAATGTCGTGCGGAAAAAGATCCATGACACGGTTAAAAGCCAGCTGCCGATATTCTAATTGCTCCAGGTCAGGATTCAGGTGCATGATCTTTTTATAAACCAAATCAGTTTCTGGTAAGGGAAAATACATGAGAGCAAATTGATATTGAAAGTACGCGCTTGGTTGAAAAGGTATGGGACCATCGGCAGGAACAGACCAAATGTCTTCATTCCCGCTGCGATTAGAAACAAAGTACACAACCGAATCACGACTACAGACAGGATAAAAATCATAACCCAATTTGGGCATGAGCTGCAGCTCTTGAAAAAACTGGACTGGCTGAGATGACTCGCCGTTATTTGTTTCATCTGATATTATCACCTTCCACAACGTGGCATTATCGTCCGGAGTGATAATTCCATCATAATTAGTATCTTCGTCGTATCGGGTGAAGATGATTTCATTTTTAAGGGGATTCCAAAAAGGAAAGGCATCATTGGTTTGACCATTAGTGATGGGAGTTATTTTATGAGTAACAGCAACAGAATTATTAAGATCGATTTGCGCATAAAAAATTTGGCCATACTTAGTTTCTGGATTTATTGCTACATAAGCGATTTTTGGTTCTTTATCATGCGACCAACTAGGATTTATTCCGCCACTTTTGGTAATTTGGAAGACCTTTTTATTCCGCAATGCCAGCACATAAATATTTTCTTTGCCATCCCGATCAGAAGTAAAGGCAATCCATTGGCCGTTGGGAGAAAACTGCGGCACGATATCCATTCCTAAATAATTGGTCAGCTTTCTTGGCTGGCCAGTTGATAAATAACTATTCCCTCGTTTTATTAAAGAGACAAGCCATAAATCACCCAGCGCGTCCTCGCGATAAGATACGAAGACCAGGCTTTTCCCATCCGGACTCCATGAGGGCATCATATCATCAGTGCGATGATTGGTAATCTGAACTGCGGTTCCGCCTGCCACCGGCTTGATCCAGATATCCATATTGCCGCTGCGTTTGGAGGCAAAAGCAAGCCATTTGCCATCTGGAGAAATGCTCGGATACAAATCTATCTCAGGGTGAGTCGTGATTTGCGAATAGAGCCGCGTCAGTTCAAACGGCTTTTTATCCGAAGTAGTGACAGCTATCGTACTACCGGAACCGAATGACCATGACAGCAAAAATATTATGGCAATTTTTTCAATTGATACTTTCAATTTTGTTTCCCTGGGGCATATAAATAACAAAGATCATATATGAATTCCATATATGATCTTTGAAAAAAATGTGGCACTGTCTCCATAGGGATAAATAACTTATTTGGCTACTTGTCCTTTCTTTATCCATTCGCCATTTTCAGCCTGAATCCAAGCACCATCCTTGGCATTGTCCTGATTAATCTTAGCGAATATTTTTCCCACATTTCCTTCGCCAGCTTGAGCTGCCTGCTCGTTAAGCAAGACGATCCTCTCCATGATAATTTTCCGAAAATTATTTTCATTTTCAATGATCCTGGAAACACGACTCTTTAACTCTTCGTCGTTAGCCAATTTGCTCTGATCTCGCAATTCCAACAATCCTTGATTATTCTCTCCGACATAGCCATTTTGCAGAAATTCATCAACATCATCTTTATTAAACTTTCTTCCTTGCACCGCCTCTAAGACTCGTTTTTTTTCGGCTGACATTTCTGGCTTATTAGCTGAGTTAGTCGAGCGCACCGAGGTTAAAGTCCACACGTCTTGCTCAATCTGTTGGTAGGTACCAATTACCTGATTTTCCAAGGCGGTCTTTTCTCCGGTAATGTTAACTTCCGGAGCCTTCACACTACAAAAGAAAAATAGGAGACCAGTCGATAAGATTAAGGTATTCTCTATCTTTTTGTTCATTTTTATTTTAACCATAACTCACCGCCCTCCTTAATTAATTATAATGATGCGGTTGATGAGAAGATAATTTCTGCTTGTCATTTTTAGTCTGGCGTTTATTGGATAATGCTACTTTTATTTTCTCTTCCAAATATTAAGGAATGCTCTCACCGCTTTAGAAATAGCTGAGACAAAAGTCGCCATTTCGAATAGCGGCTGTTCCAATTTATCGTGTAGCTTCTTTTCAAAGTGTGTAATACGCGTTACCGTATCCTTTACCTCCCCGATGCCTGCTTCAACCATCCCAATTTGTTTTTGCACTGAAGCAGCAATTCGTTTGATGTCATTCACTATAATCGTCAAATCGTGAGAAAGCGGAACGATATGCTGCCTTGCTGTTTCCAGTAGCTTTTCAGCCTCTTCGGCGGTGCGTCGCAATTGTACCAAGACAAATAGCAGCCCAATCACAAAAATCACAATAAAAAAGGCAATCACAGCCACACTGATTTCGAGTATCATTTATGAACTCCTATCACTGTTAATTCTGCATTTAGGCTTTCGAAGTACTTTTTTCTTTGTGAAATGCTTCTTTGCTGCCTTCAATCGCTTGCCTTATTTTACTTGCCTTGTCGCTGACTACCTTTTTGCCAGCCTCGATTTTATCTTGAGCTTCGGCTATTTTCTGTTCCGCCATTTCCTTGGCATCTTCAGCCAGTCTTTTGCTTTCTGACAACATCGCTTCGAATTTCTTTTTTGCCACTTCAAACTTTTCTTCAGCTTCTTTCTTTAAATTCTCTGCCTTTTTCAAACTGTCAACGATAAAATCGCCGGCGTATTCTTTTGCTTCTTCATATAATTTTTCAGCATCAGTTTTTAATTCAGCCGTTTTATTTTTTATATCCTTCCTCAATTCTTTGCCTGATTTTGGCGCGTACAATAAAGCCAATCCAGCTCCAATCAGTCCGCCAAATACCAATCCTTTAATAAAGGATACTGTTGAACCATAATTCTCTTCGCTCATGTTTTGCCTCCATAAACGGTTAAACGTTATTTTATTAACTTTATTTGTGATGAATTTTCTGCCGTTAAATTACAATAAAATTCACTCAAAATCAAGTTTTTTTTCTTTCACATTTTTCCAGAACTAGTCGTGAGCTCGAATGTTTATTGCTAGCCATTTTTCTCAACAATTAGCACCAATCATCTTTTTGATTTAAAGAGAAAAAAGCATCTGGCTAAACGCATTTTAGAAAACCACTCTCTGGGCAAAGCCGCCGGGCAATATTTTGCTTTATTCATAGTTGATCAAATTCATGATTAACTAAATCTGATCTGCTGTCTACTCACTTCCCTTTTTATTGAGCCAAAGAAAAATTTATGTTGACTTTAGTTTAAATAAAATTTATTTTCAGGAAAATTTTTAATCATTTTTTCAAACATCAAATGATCCCACATAAAAAAATAGGACTGGCTTTAAGTGGCGGCGCCGTGCTGGGGATTGCCCATCTTGGCGCCATTAAAGTTTTGGAAGAACACAATATTCATTTTGACATTATCGCTGGGACCAGTGCTGGCGCTTTGGTCGGCGCTTTCATTGCTGCCGGCTATAATAGCGATCAGCTCTATGAAATGGCAAAACGACTGTCATGGGAGAAATTAGGCAAAGTTATTCTTTCTCAAAAAGGTCTGCTAAATAGCCAGACACTGGAAAAATTTGTCGATGCTGAGCTGGGCAGAATTGACATTAAATCGCTGCCTATTTCTTACGCGGCAGTAGGGGTAGATTTAACCAGCGGAAAAGAGGTTGTCTTTAAAGATGGACCTGTCTCCGAGGCGGTGCGCGTCAGTTGTTCCATTCCGGGGATCTTTACGCCGCTTTTAAAAGGCAAGCAGGTTTTAGTGGACGGCGGCGTATTGAATATGCTGCCCACCACTGTAGTTAAGGAAATGGGCGCAGACTATGTCATTGCCATAAAATTGAAACCGGTCCTTCTTTCTAAAAAGCCGCCGCAAAATATTATTCAAATTCTCATCAATTCCTTTATGTTAGCCTGGGGGCAGATCGCCGAACATGCTCCGGCAGGAGATTTAACTATCACACCAAATTTAAGCGGCTTGAATCCACATGATTTTAAGCAAGCCGAACAACTTTATTTGCAAGGTCGAATTGCTGCACTAAAAGCTATCGACCAAATTAAAACTGATGTGAAGTCGGGCAGAAAAATCTCAGCGCTTTTTGCCACCATCAAAAGCAAAAATTAATTGAAGTGGAGGAGCTGTGTCAGTATTAAAATTGGAAGAGGTTAGCAAATCTTTTCGAGAAATTCAAGCCGTCAATGATTTGAACCTGGAGCTCCAGCCGGGCATTATTTTTGGGTTGCTCGGTCCCAACGGCGCCGGCAAGACAACCACTATCCGAATGATTATGGATATCATAATCCCGGATAAGGGCAAAATATTAATCATTGACAAGCCAAATTCTCAGGAGCAACGCGATCGCATTGGTTATTTACCTGAGGAGCGTGGACTCTATCGCAAAATGAAAGTGGGTGAATCGCTTTCTTTTCTTGCTGAAATGAAGGAAATTAGGCCATGGCAATCAAAAGAACGCATTACATATTGGCTTGAGCGATTTGAGCTATCCGATTGGAAAGATAAAAAGGTTGAGGAGTTATCCAAAGGAATGCAGCAGAAAATTCAATTCATCGCCACTGTCATCCACGAGCCAGATTTGATAATTCTTGATGAACCTTTCAGCGGTCTGGATCCAATAAATTCAGAGCTGATCAAAAACGTGATGCTGGAACAGAAAAAACGAGGCGCAACCATCATCTTTTCCACCCACATGATGGAGCAAGTAGAAAAACTCTGTGATTCAATTTGCCTCATCAATGAGGGGAAATCAGTACTGGAAGGCGACCTCAAAACGATAAAGAAGAATTTTCGGCGTCATTCGATTCGAGTGGCATTCGATGGCCAAGCGCATTTTTTAAACGATAAACGCTTAGTTGAAAAATTTAAAACCATCGACAATCATGTGGAAATTTACCCGGCTAATGGCAAAACCGCTAATGATATTTTGCACGCCGCAATCACAGAAGTGGAAGTGACGCGCTTTGAAGTCATGGAACCATCATTAAATGAAATATTTATTGAGACCGTTACCAAAAAGAAGGAGCTGCGCCGTGAATAAATTATGGACAATATTTAAACGAGAATATTTATCGCGAGTCAAAACAAAAGGATTTATTATTGGCACTGCTTTGACACCACTATTCATCATTGGAGTAACCATTGGTCCGGGCCTGTTAATGAATATCAAATCAGAAAAAGCGAAAACGTTTTCCGTGGTCGATTTAAGTGGAATCGTCTTTTCTCAATTGGAAAAATCCTTAAATGACGCAACGAAAATTGGCCAGAAATTATACCTTTTAAAACATGAAGCAGCCAGCGCCGAGAACCTGGAAGAGGTCAAAAAGCAATTGAGCCAGTCTGTTGATAAAAATGAGATTGATGGCTATTTTGTTTTTCCTGCTGCCATAGCTGATTCAAATCAATCTGAATATTATGCTAAAAGCGTCACTGATTTTGACCAAAATAGAATGTACCGCGACATTATTTCCCGAATCATTACTGATTATCGCTTGACTCAGAGCAACCTTGATCCGTCAATCATCAATAAATTGACCAAGCGTGTCGAACTAAAAACCTTCAAAGTTGAGAAAGGCGGTAAAGAGAAAGAGGATCAGGGCATGTCGTTCACCGTTACTTTTGTCATGGTGATGTTTTTATACATGGCGTTAATAATGTACGGCGTTTTTGTCATGCGCAGCATTTATGAAGAAAAATTGTCGCGGGTGGTGGAAGTGATTATTTCCTCCTGCAAACCTTTCCAACTAATGGCAGGAAAAGTGCTGGGAATCGGTGCAGTCGGCTTGACCCAATATTTTATCTGGGCGCTAGTTGCCGGTTTACTGACCTTTTACTCGACTTCAATCTTGCAAGCGTTTTCTCTGCCTGGCGCCGAGAATATCCCCGTCCCGACTATTCCGATCCACGTGCTAATTTATTTTGTCATCTACTTCGTGCTCGGCTATTTACTTTTTGCTACCCTTTACGCTGCCTTGGGCGCCATGGTAAATACTGATCAAGACGCACAACAACTGCAGTTCCCGGTGATGATTTTAGTTATCCTGGCTTTCTTTTTTGCTTTTCACATCATAAAAACTCCCACCAGCAGTTTAAGCAAAATTTCATCACTGATCCCGTTCTTTGCACCAATCACCATGTTTACACGTATTTCTGTGCAAACGCCGCCCTTTGCTGAAATATTGCTATCAATCATTATTCTGATTGCCACGATAATCTTTTTCATCTGGTTAGCGGGCAAAATCTTCCGCGTGGGAATTTTAATGTACGGCAAGCGACCAACTTTGCCGGAAGTGATTAATTGGCTGAAATATTAGCCGTCATTGGCAGCAACGATTTGATCGAAAAATTGCCTATTCGGCGTGAGCCGCAAATTTGGAAATCAGCTCCCACAGAAAAGATCAAGCTTTTCTGTGGGATTTTTATTAGTGAAAACAGCTCTCAACAATGACAAAACTATAATTTGCTGTTTCAATTTTAGACCTTTTCGGGCACCACAAATGGTGGGCGATAATCGCGCTTCAATAATGCATTAGCCTCCTCATCGTTGACAAACTTTTCCGTTTGAGGGTCAAAAGTCAGCGACCGCCCCAGTCGATAAGAGATGTTGGCAAAATGAATCAGCGCACAGGAGTAACAACCCTCTTCAATTGACGTTGTTAGCAGCTTTCTATCATTCGCCCGAATGGCATCGATAAAATTTTGATAATGATTTGCCAGACCGGCGCCAGCCGGGCCTGGTTCACGGCGCTGACCCATAAAGGTTTTCCATTCAGTAACAGTTTTTTGCATGTAGCCTTCTGAACCATAAAACAAATTCCCGATCACATTGACATTACTCGTTTTATATCCGCCTGCCTCGTCCTTTTTCTGAAAGCCTTCACTCAAATCGCCTTCATTATTACAAATCCAATGACGCACTTCGAACTGAAGAATTTTCTTTTTATCGCCTCCTCCCCTTTCGCTAGGAAATTCGAACAGCGCCATTAACACATTGGGGGTATTTTGATCGTCATCAAACATAAAGTGTCCACCCACGGCAGTAATTTTTGTCGGATAGGTAACGCCCAAGCCCCAGCGAGCCACATCCATTTCATGAACGCCCTGATTGCCCAAATCGCCATTGCCGTAATCCCAGTTCCAATGCCAGTTGTAATGAAATCGATTTTTCGAAAACGGTCATTTTGGCGCTGGACCCAGCCATAAATCGTAATGTACACCTGGCGGGATTGGCTCATCGGGCGTTTTGCCGATGGTATCTCGCCATTTGTAACAAATTCCTTTAGCTAAATACACTTCGCCGAGCCCACCCTGTTTGATAAATTTTACCGCCGATTGTGAACTGGGATTGCTCCTCTGTTCAGCACCATCTTGAACAATCACCGGGTATTTTTCCGCGGCTTCCATCAGTTTTTTTCCCTCATAAAAATTGTGGCAGCACGGCTTTTCGATGGTGACATGTTTGCCCGCTTGCATGGTCCAGATTCCAGCCAAAGCATGCCAATGGTTCGGCGTGACGATGCTGACGGCATCAATATCTTTATCCTCGAGCAATTCTCTGATATCAAAATAGGTTTTCGGTATGGGCTTATTTTGATCGACAAAATGATTTTTAACGCGTTCGGAAAATAAATTTTCATCTACATCGCACAATGCTGCCACCTGTACGTTTTTTAAAGCTGAAAATTCCCGAATGTGCGTTTGCCCCATCCCATGTATTCCTACCACCGCCACCCTCACCCGGTCATTTGCACCGGCCCAAATTTTATTTGTCCCCCATAAGTTGATGGCAGCAGCGGTCGCTAGGGTCGAATTCAAACTCTTTTTAATAAATTTTCTTCGTGAATAACTTCTCATGCGTTTAGACCTCCTATAACTTTATCATCGCGAATTAACATGTGCACACTGAAATATGCTATCGGATGCAGCAAACCCATAAAAACAAAAATAGGTATATAGCCAAAATAGGTGATAATAAAACCTGGCGCCAGAGTTGCCAATAACAAACCGCCCAGCGCACCGGCAAAGCCGCCCAGCCCGGTTATGGAAGCGACTATTTTTAAAGGAAAGCAATCGCTTGCCATAATGAAAATATTTGCCGACCATGCCGCATGAGCCGCGCAAGCAATGCCGACCAAAATGATGGCAATCCAGGCATGGTCCGCAAATACTGCAAAGGCTGTGAATGGTAAACAAATGGCGGCTAACAATAACGTCCTCTTCCTCGCTTTAGCAACCTGCCAGCCTTTTTTTATAAAAAATTTTGGCAGCCAGCCGCCAATAATGCCCCCAGATACCGCTTCCACATAAATCAAAAACATGGCATGGGCATTGGCATTGATATTAAAGCCTCGCTGCGATTTCAGATAACTAGGCATCCAGAAAAGGTAAAACCACCAGACCGGATCGGTAAAAAATTTGCCCAGCATAATGCCGTAGGTTTCTTTCACGCGCAGCAATTTTTTCCACGATATTTGATCCGCCTCTTTTCCCTTAAAAATCTCCTGCGTAGCATACGTTGGATTTTTGTACAAAAAAATCCAGCTCAGTGCCAGCACTAATCCCAGTGCTCCGAAGCTAAAAAATGTCCAGCGCCAACCGACGGCAACATAAAGCAGCGCCATAATTTGCGGACCGACAATGGCGGCGAAACTTGGGCCGGCATTAAAAATCCCGGTTCCAAAAGCGCGGTCCTTTATAAAAAACCATTCTGAGACTGATTTAATAGCAGCGGGAAAATTTCCTGATTCTGTGACTCCCAAAATGCTGCGCCAAAATCCCAGGCACAGTGGCGTTCTGCAGACAGCATGTAGAGCGGCAGTAACTGACCAGCTAACAATGGAAACCAAATAACCTAATTTTGTGCCGAGTTTATCGATGAATTTTCCTGCTGCTAAAAAACCCAGCATGTACATTATTTGAAAAGCGCTCAGAATATAGCTGAATTGCATGTCGGTGATTTTTAAATCTTCGCCAAAATAGGGCCTCAAAAAAGTGAGCACGATGCGATCAAAATAATTTATTGTAGTAGCCGTGAAAAGCAAGCCGATTATTAGCCAGCGATAATTGTTTTCGTATCTATTTTCCATCGGAGATCCTTTGCTTTAGTATTTTCCGCAATTCAGCACTGTTTCGTACATCGCCAGAAGATTTTCAGCCGGGACATCAGCTTGAATATTATGAATAGTATTAAAAACAAATCCGCCGCCAGGCGCAAAAATATCCAGGTTTCGTTTCACTTCGTCGCGGACTTGGTCAGGTGTACCCTTGGGCAAGGTTCCTTGCGTGTCGATCCCGCCTCCCCAGAAAACGACGTCCTTCCCAAAATCTTTCTTCAATTGGCGCGGCTCCATTCCAGCGGCAGTAATAGGCACCGGATTAATAATATCAATTCCCATGTCGATAAAATCTGGGATGAACGGCCGGATATTGCCGCACGAGTGAAAAAAGATGTTCGCCTGAGGCGCCAATTTTTTCATCGTCGATATTAGAATTTTTTGCCGCGGTTTAATCACTTCTTTGAATAATTGATAAGAAATTAATTGTGACGTTTGGGTGCCAAAATCATCGCCTTCGGCCAGCACATCGACCAATTCACCCAATTGCCCAATCGCTGTTTCCCAATAGTTCAGCTTAATTTCGAGAATTTTATCCAGCAAATATTCCACGCTCTTTTTATTGATGAGCAAATCAATTAAGCAATCTTCCAAACCGCGTAAACGAATAGCCATTTCCAGTAGTCCGGCGCAAATACTTTTTAGCACCACAGCATAACCAGCTTCTCGGAACTGTCTGGCTTTTTCTTTTAGCCCAGCAAACCGGTCAATTTCATTACCAGTAGGCCAACGATGCTTATCAATAACTTCTCTGGATAAATCTTTTCCTGCCATTGGATTTTTAAAAAGGTCATACCACAGGCTTTTACCTTTTTTAAACCGATACCATAGTCCCCACTCATCCACATGCCATAAATACTCGCCATCGTCTTCATCAACAAAATTGTTGTGGCTGGTTAGTGGAAATAATCCTCTTGAGTCGATGGCAAATTTCTGGAGAAGAGCTTCATCGGGAATGCTGATTTGCTGAATGGCATCGCTGATGGTTATTTCTGCCGGTGAGTAGTCCAACCAGGTACATAAATTTTTATAAGCGGTGAGGGAGATTCCCGTTACGTGAGTGCTCGCCAAATCGATGGGCACTCGATCGGGTGCCTTTCTTTTTAGCGTGGTTAACAATCTTTCTCTGGATGTGTTCAAATATTTTCCATTTCTAAAATGAGGTGCATCAACTCAGCAGGCAATCAGAAAAACTCTCACCGCTTTTTCTGATCACCTGATGATTTTTTCAAATGGTATTGCTCACTTATTTTTTTGAGGTCGGTTTGGCCATTGGTCTTAAACTTTATCCGGCACCACATAAGGGCTACGATAATTCCGGGTTAACATGCTGTTGGCTTCATCGTCGCCGATAAAAAGCTCGGCAGCCGGATTAAAAGTCAATTGCCGTTCCAGTCGATAAGAAATATTGCCCAAATGAGCTAAAGCGGAAGATAAGTGAGCCGTCTCAACCGGAGCATTTAGCAACGATTTATCGCGCGTCCGAACTGCCTCAATGAAATTTTTGAAATGGTCGCCGCCAGCTTTTCTGCTTGGACCTGGTTCATATTTTTCGCTGCCGACATTTAAAAAAGTCTCATAGCTATCGTAGCCTTTAATAAGCATGTATCCTTTATCGCCATAAAAAATATTGCCAACTTTAACGCCGTCTTCGTAATTGGTATTCCAATGCCGGACTTCAAATTCAATTATTTTCTTTTCCTTGGGATAAAGAAAAGTTGAAGACAATATTTCTGGCGTTTCTTTGCAGTCATCCCATAAAAATTTTCCACCCATTGCGGTAATTTTTTCTGGCAAGCCAACATCCAATCCCCACATACACATATCGGTTTCGTGAATCCCCTGGTTGCCAACATCGCCATTGCCAAAATCCCAGTGCCAATGCCAATTGTAATGGACAAGATTCCGAGTGAAGGGACGTTTTTGCGCTGGACCTAGCCATAAATCAAAATCCAATTCTTCTGGCACCGGTTCAAAGCCTTTATTGCCGATATCTGCGCGCCATCTGAAAACCAGGCCTCTTGCCATATAGACTCTCCCAATCAGGCCATTGCGCAAATGCTGCACGGCTTCCTGCATAGCAGCAGAGCTCCTGAGCTGGACGCCGTGCTGTACCATGCGATCGTATTTATGTGCCGCTTCGACCATCTTGCGCCCTTCCCAGATATTATGTGAGCCGGGTTTTTCCACATAAACATCTTTTCCTGCCTGAATCGCCCAGATTGTTGCCAATGCATGCCAATGATTGGTGGTCGCTATGCTCACAGCATCGATATTTTTATCCTCGTATACCTTACGTAAATCCTGTACCAGCTTCATCTTTTTATTATATTTTTCGCTATATTCTTTTGCCCGGCTTTCCAGCACCTTCATATCCGGATCGCATAAAGTAACCACATCAACGTTGTCAAGTTTCATATATGCTTTGACATGATCATCGCCTCGGCCATTTAATCCCAAAACAGCAATTCGAATTTTATCATTTGCGCCAAAAACTTTTGGGGGAATAAACATCGGCGCAGAAAAGGCGGTCGCTGCCACTACGCCAGTTGAGCTTTTGAGAAAAGCTCGGCGAGAAATTGTTGTTTCTTTTTTTTGCATGACAAACCTCATCGATTAATTGAAATGGGTGAACAGTTCATTGCTTTGATTATTGTATTTGATCAGATTCTTAATATGCTATTACCTAAATTTCTAAAATGAAGTTATTCTACAGTTATTAAGTCACTGAAAATCGTGGAGTGCAGTGATTTCGTCACTGCATGAATTGACCCAGTCAATTCACTCCATAAATATTTGAAATTAACT
>CAZNDR010000010.1:0-20396 GCA_964571835.1 uncultured Cytophagia bacterium
AAAAATGTCGTCATCGTGCCGGGATATATCACTCTTTTGCTATTCATCCAGGTTCGTTGGTCACCAACTGCGTAGTACAAATAAGTCTTTCCTTGAAATTCAATAATATCTGGATCCGAGGCGTTAATGCCTTCATCCAATCCCTCTGGTCGCAAAATTGGATTGCCAGAACTCAGCAGCCAAGACTTTAAATCTTTTGACCTGGCAAGGTAGGTTTCAAAATACCAACGTGGTTTTCGGTGTTCAAGATAAAGCAAGTAGTACCAGCCATTATTGTAGCGAAGGCAGGGACAGGCGGTATAGCGGTTTGTTCCGAAGTGCGCCTCGGGCAGTTTTGTCCAATTGACCAAATCAGGTGAGGTAGCAAACTTGATAGTAAATGCTGGGTATCTCCTATCATTAGTTTCATAAGCC
Organism: uncultured Cytophagia bacterium; assembly: GCA_964571835.1. Lineage (GTDB taxonomy): Bacteria > Zhuqueibacterota > Zhuqueibacteria > Thermofontimicrobiales > Thermofontimicrobiaceae > CAZNDR01. The sequence goes on from CAZNDR010000010.1 coordinate 415, forward strand.
AAAATAAAATTAGCACTATCCCGGCACACAGAGGTATTAAAAATTTCCTCATTTTCACCCCTGATAACAATTTGTGATTCCCATTTTTTTAAATCTGCGGATTGGAAAAGGGTCACATCTCTCCAGCCGGCATTTTCCCAGCGTGAAGCAAAAATAAAAACCGTATTTTCAAACACAAACAATGATGCCAAACTGTGCCCAGCAGCGCAGCGCGCTAACTCGTTGCCCGATTCAGCTTCTTTCAATAGCAAGTAATAATCAGCTGCCGAACCACCACTTGCCGGTCGGATACTTTCCAAATGGCAAAGTTTGCCTTGCCAGATAAAAGCTGACATTTCACACAGGTCTTTCTGGATTAGTTTTTTATCGATAAATAGAGAAGGTTTCGCCGGCGAGGGCGGCAGTAGATTTTGAAACATTTCAGCAGGCCAATGGGCTAACCTTAAAAAACCAGCCGGTACTTCCTGTTGAAATTGAACATAAGCTTTTACATCGCCTTTGGTTGTATAGCTGATTTCCTTAACGGTTTCTTTCTTAACGATTACGCCAAATACCTTATAACCCATCAAAGTGCAATCTTCGAGATCAACTTTTAGGAGATTGCCTTCCTGAACGCTCTGAATGATGCCGTCAGTCGGCGTGCCCTGGGGTTGCGAAAAATTCAAAGCGATGAGACGGCAGTTTTTCAGGCTGATGTGGGTAAAAGTGTGAAAGCCAAAATTGCTGCTTTTTAACGCGCATTGGGGACTCACCATGATACAGTCTTCGAAGCGGACATCGGGTAATGCCGGCATTTGTTTGTTCTCTACTCGGACATAGGCGCCAGCCGTGTCGCCCCACCAATCCAGAGCCCACAAATGGCAACGTCGAAAGGTGATCGGTTCCTCATGCCGGGAGAGACAATTTGCCACACCGCCACCAAACGCTCGGCCTATGCCAATACAATCTTCAATAATAACCGAAAATGGCTTTATCTGATTCGTCAGGTCAAAAAAAATGCCGCCATCTCCTCCGGTAACATAAAGATTGCGCAATAGCCAGCGATCCCAGCCGATGGCTGAAAAGGTCGAATCATTGTGCTGCGCTGACCAGCCTTGAAAATTGGAACGGATGGGTCCCCACCAATCGTAGCTTTTATAACCGCGCTGTTCCGGATCGCCGGCATCAATAACCACCCAGCCGGTTGTGCCAGAACCAAAACTGCCATCTGCGTCGCCAACGAGTTCATTGTAATTATCCTTTGCACCACGTTGCGCTGGAAACAACATCGCTTCAAAATAGGTATCCGGGCGAATGATAATGCGGAAACCGCCGTGATTGTTGGCGACAGCATCCAATGCCGATTGAATGGTTGAAAAAGCGGTCGCCCAAGAAAGTCCATTGGAATTGTCTCCAAGTTTGGAGACATAAAAAGTTTTATTGTCATTAGCAGAGGCAAGCGCGGTGTTCAAGGCAAGCCAACAGATTAGCCAAAGACAAACGTCCCTGAGCCGGAAATTATTTTGATCAATAAAGGAAAACATATCATGCCCTTCTGAGTTTTAACCAAAGTGCTAAACACAAACAGCTTTAATTGTAAAAACGTCGTGAATAGGTCAGGATGAGACTATGCTTAATCCAGACTAGTTTTTTAAGTTATCGATGATAAAATTGAAGTGAAATATTTTTACAGATTTCACTTATCGCCGTGCATAAAGGCACAGCACGCCACATGTTAGGTCAAACCCGTCTGACAGCAAAGGTGTAATTTTAGCGCTTAACAAAAAATTTAACACCTGGCAGGTTTGCCATCAATTCTTTTTTGGCTCGAAAAAAGAAAAGCCCCCTCCTGCTGGGAATTCTTTCTGCGCTCCACCTGGCAACCGAAGCAACAGAGGAATTCCTTTCGGCACAACTCCATTAATTTTAAACTGACCTTGTTCAATCTGCCAGTTGACTATCACGTCTCCCTGAGGAGTCGGCACCTGGCCGCGCGCCCAAGACAAATTTCCCAACTGAGGCTGAATCAAAATTTTGGCAAAGCCCGGTTCAAACGGCTTGACGCCAAGTATTTCAGCTAACAAATCGTAAGCCGGCGCCGACGACCAGACATGGCATTCGCTTCGGCCCAACGAGGGATCTTCGGGCCAGGTGGTACATCCCATTTTCAGCATTTCTTTCCATGGCTGGAACAACGGAAAAGCTCGGTCATATTCACCAGCTTTTGCCAGCGCGCGGAAGACAAAGAACTTACCAAAAAACGCTGCCCGGCATAGTGACGAATCGGTGACCAAGCGCTGACAAATTGCTTTCGCACGACTATCATTCGTGGCTTCTGAAAGAATCGCCCAGGCATTGGTCAATTGACTTTTTTCTGGACCAGTGGGACGATCGAAATAGAGTTGTTCTGTTTCTGACCAAAAAGTATTATTGACTGCCTCGGTCATGTCACGGGCACGCTGCTGGAGCTGCACAGACAAAGACGGTTTCTCTAAAAACTGTGCTAACTCGCTAACCTTCTTCAGGCAGGAAAGGTACATAAAATTGATCATGGCCGATGGACCATCTTTGGTGCCGGGAGGAATTCCCCCACCCCATTTTTCGTCATGCCAATCGGGCGACCAATCAGCGACGCACCAATTCGGAACTTGGGCAATTAGACCATGTTCGTTGCGAAGGCGATCGAACCAATCGAGCACTGAAATGAGTCCGGCGAACCGGTCTTGAATTTCCTTCAGATCGCCGGTAAAATAATAATAATCATAATTCATCAAAATCCAATGCAAACTCCAGAAAGGAATGATCTGCGGCACGCGTGACGGGTAGCGACTCTTGGTGATCCCCTCCCAATCTCGTGACCAATCAAAATGGCGCAGCGCTTGCCGGGCAAGTTTAAAATCGCCTGCCATGTAGTAGGATAACAAGGCTGAAATTTGAGTATCGCCGGCATATTGTAGTTGCTCCCAGTAGGGACAATCTTCAAATGTTTCGTGAGCACAAAGCCGCAGCGTCCGCCAGCTCACTTCCCAAATTTTAGAATAATCCGCCTCTGAGGAAATGAATTTGGCTTTTTCTTCAAACGGATAACCAGTGAAGCGAAAAGTGAAACGCCGAATGGTGAGTGGCATGTCCGAGGTGTTTATCGTCAATTCAACAAAACGAAAGGTTCGCCACCAAAATGGTTCATAAATTTCATCGCCGCCGCCAAGCAGAACTTTGTCCCAATAGCCAATTACCTCAAAGGGCAAATCATCAGGAATCCTTAATTTTTTCTTGTTCCGAAAAAGTACCTCGGCATATTTTAAACGCACCTCGGCACCAGCGCCGCCTCTTGTCTCCAGAACTGGGAATCCAGTTGTTTCAAAGCCTACATCATAAAGAATTTTTATTGAGCTGTGCGCTGAAATAGTAAGGTGGGCATCAGCGCGAATAAGCTCCTCGCCCGATTTTTTGGGAACACCTTCACAACGAACTACATGAGCAAACCGCTCTTCTTTTTCTTCCAGAAACGGAATGATACGAGGCATCAGCCGGTGCGGCATGAAGGAGTCGCCGACGTTATCTGGTCGCACGGCTTTGGTCAGGACCGTCGCCGCCGGCCATAAGCTATCATCGAACTCCAGCTTTTGCCATCCCCAGGGATAGTTCTTGCTATCAAAATTTTCCAATAGACCAACAATGGCGTGAACCTCGGAACGTGATTCATGGTGATAAGCAGAATCAGCGATAACCAGCCATCGCGAATCAGAAAACAATTCCTCTGCTATTTCCCCATACGCATTGAGTAATGCTCCATCAAGCACAAAGCCATTAGTCGCCGTCATGATGGAACAGGGCGCTCCGCCAGCACTGTAGTCAGGCCAAGAAGGAGAGAAGCAGACAACCTGGGCAGTCAGCACATTATCGCCGGTTTTCAGGAAATGATCCAGCTCGTAACTATCATAAAAATGATGAGCGATATCGCCTTTGGCTGGACCGCGGCCAACGAACTTGCCATTGCACCAGAGCTTATAACGGCTATCTGCTGATACAAACACTGTCAGACGGCAGTTTTCCTCAGCTGCATTAAACTTGCGCCGAAAATAGGCTGTTCGGTAATTATCGACCTGATTTTTCGGCTGAAAAGACCGATCAGCTGACCAAATCCATTTGGCTTTACCATTAAATGGAAGTGGTTCCGCTTTCTCAAGGTTTCCCATTTTTTCTTCCCCGGATAAAGATAGTGATATCACTGGTAATGAAGTCTCGACCAGCGCTATCGCCGTCGCTAAATATAAAGTCAAAATCAGATTTTTCGCTCTCACCATCATTGTTCAATCATCCTATTTTTGTCTGACGTTTTGCGTATTTGCGCCTGATTTCAAATGTGGTAGGCAACGCATAGCCATGACTATACGTAAACTTTAAACAGCCGTCAGAATCAGCCAAATAACAATCAACCTGTTTGCCGTTAATATCAAGATAGTAGCTATTATGAGGCGCCAAGTCGAACACAAGATGTTCAGTTTTAGCAGAAACATTTTGGCAGGTCTCAGTCCATTTTTTGTAACAATCTCCCATTGTCTGCCAGGTTTCGATTTGTATTTCAAAAAAGTCCTTAATTGACGAAGTTATTGACAGCGAACGCTTGTTTTGGCTGCCCCAAAAAAATTGCAAAGTTCTAGCAAACGAATTAACGGCAAAATCAGCGCTCGCCTGTATTTTAAAATTATTGACGGTGATTGAATAGCAGCCAACATATAATTCAATTTTATAAATTTGATCCCTTAACCAATAATTAAGTATCGTGCCGTTCAGTTGGTCAATCAAGTGCGGATCGAGATAGAAACGATTATACCGAGGTTGGATGCCATAAATGTTTCGGTACAAACCGACAATCGGGCTGCAATTGTTGGCTAAAATATCATCGCCCTCGCCGGTTTGACTTTTTCTCAAATAGCGCTGAAATGCCAGTCCATCATTTTTGTATTTGGCTAAAACTTTTTGGATATATTTGATGGGAATATTCGGATCATACTCAGCATAAGCCCGCACCGCCAGTTCTCCCCAGGCAAGAAAAATATCTCCATTTTCATAATTGGGAAAAGGAAAATTGACCTGCTCTAGCCCTTCTTCTTTTTGGTAGGGATAAAGGCACAACGGCCAGCAAAACAAATCTTCTCGCGACATTTCTTTTTCAATTCGATCCAGAATGGCTTTTTGCTGGTTGGCATCGTCACACAATCCATAAGCGATGGCCATAAAATTCACTGGTGTGACCAGATTATTGCCGTGGATAGAATCGTCTTTATCTCGCCAATAAATAAACCATTGATTGACTGGATCCCAAAAGCCGCCCTCGCTAATTGTCCTGTTAAAATTGCTCTTTAATTTCTCGGCAAAATTTTTATAGTTCACCGCTGCCTTATCATCACCCAGAATCAGTTCAATTTCCGACCACAAAATTAGCGCATAATACATTTCTGCATTGACAAAAGCATTTTCATGAGCTGCCCAGATGACATCGATCCAATCGCTGCCTTTTTGGTCGCTATGGAAATCGGTTTTCATTTCCACGAGATAGTCGCCGTCGCTATCACGGCGCAGCAGATATTCAAGCACTTTTTCACAGCTCTTTTTGTGTCTGCTTACCCACTCTACATCTCCATTAAAATGAAAAAGCTCGGCGACATTGATGACAAAATCCGGCTGTGAGTCCAATAAATATCCCCACTGACATTCATAAAAGCCCAGCGAATCATAGCTGCCGGGTTTGGCATCGCCATCATGGTAGGCCCAACGCGATTTAACTCGTCCATCTTTTTCAATCGCTTTATCACGCTGAAAATTTAGTGTGCGTTTGTACGCCTCAAAATACGCTGGATCGTCGATGGCTAATCCCATCTGTGCTATCCATTGCTCGTGCAAAACAGCCGGTCCATAAGGCGTCCGCCAGCTATTGCTGCCCATCAAGTCCGAATCAATCACACCAACACGAGCGATGGTATTAAGAATGCTGCGGATTGCCTCGCCATCAAAATAAACGAAAGTTCCCCGATCATATTGTCGGTCATAATTTAAAGCAGTTAGCTGATATTCAACGCAAATTTGGCTTGTTGTTATGTGTTGAGGCTGCCAAATATCCTGTCTGTTTTCAACAAAGCGATAGTGGTCATATTTGGGCGACAGGTGTTTTGCTGTGGCGTACTGAAATAATGAAAAATTTCCCTTGGGCTGGCGGCTGAATTTGCAGGCGTAAAAAATTCCAGACTGAGGCTTAGCTTCTATCCTCAAACCGACATCATTTTCTTGGTTCCAAAATGTCACTGTTCCCACCTGTACACCATAAGTTGAATTCGGCTTATCGAACAGCTTACACCAGGCAACGCCGCCATTGCCCAACAATGCCCCAGTCCATATCTGTTCATCAAAGCTCCAGCAGGGCAAACCCATTTCATCCAAAATGCCAGCAGTCAAGTAATGGCGATTGATGCGCCAGTTAATCGAGCTATCGTTTACTGTAAAAGTCCATATTTCAGACACCGTGAGGCCGGCGCCGCCATAATTGATATCGCTAATAGTAACTACATTATTTTGTATCTGTACTTTCGGCGTTACCAGGTCGGAACAAGTGGAGTACCAATTCTCAGCACTCTTAACAGCACTAAAAACATTGTCGGTGGAAATCACTGGCACTCCATTGACCAAAATCAAATCGATGGCACATTTTTGAGCGTAATTAATTCGCAGGACAAGATTCGCCGTCGCTACAGATAATCGAATATTTTTCCCACTACTATCGTGCACAACTGGTTCGCTGAAAGATTGCTGTAGCTTAATGCTGCCTCCCCATGCCAAACTGCGCAAAAAGAAAATTGATAGCATAAGGACATTTCTTATCAATGAGAAAACATTACCTCTCATTGGACAGGAGAAAAAATCAGCATTCAAACTAAAATTCCGGCCTTTTTTGATTTGCATTGAGTGATCCTTTTTTAAAAATCTCAACCTGCCGCACCTTGTTTCGGTGAATCATCAAAATATTATCCACACCGCGATACCTGCCAAAAGTCCAGTTAGCGGATGAATATTCTTTGCCCTCAACAAAAACAGTGGGCTCAAATCTCAATTTGATGTATTCGACGCCATCGGCATCAAAGGTACGGTAGCAGATTTGAGTTTGATCATAATCAATTTGGTTCACCACCGAACTGGAATAAAACAGATGATTCTCGTTTTCTGGCAGCATCTCTGGCAACTCTTTCATGCCGTCGAAATAGTGCGACAGATAGTCCCAATAGGAATCCGAAAACCAGGGATTGGTGTATTCAATACCGACATAATTGATTGCCAGACTGTCGTGGGAATATTGGTTATAGGCAGAATAGGTCGATAAGGCAAATGAAGCATACGCTTCTTCGCGGTCAAGCGGATTTTGTGTCACTCCGAACCACATGGCCATAACCGAAGCATAGCGCGCAGTGTGGCTACTCATTTCTTTGAAGCAACCATCTTGTTCTTTAATGCTGGTGGCGCCACATCTTTTCGTCTGCCCAAAGCGATTTTTCACCCAGGCGAGAAGTGCCGGCACATGCGATTGGTAAGCTGCGTCCGTCTCGGGATAGCAAAGCAGATAGCGCGCTGTTTCCATTGGATTTTGCTGATTCAAATTGTTATAATTGGAAACCACATCCTCATAATAGCCGGACCAGCAATTATTTTGCAAGGGGTATTTAAGCAGCCATTCCCAAAGGATTTTTCGTTTGTTCAGCAAATCATTTTTATCGGTGTTGTTTATTAGCGCTTGCAATTCGTCCAGCAATTTAATCGGCATAATCATGTTGGAACAGTAGGGATCAAGCACTCCGCCAGTCTTTAAATTGACACGAAAGGGCAGCGGCGAATGAGTAGCATCGCCAGGCGCAACATGCTTCATTACGGTTTGGGCAATGCCCACGGCTTTTTCGTAGTAGTCCTTTTCGCCAGTGAGTTTGAAATATTCGATGTAGCCTAACGCCACCATACACATTTTATCGACTTCGCTCCACTCATCGGTGTACTCGCCATCCGGCGAATCATCTTGAGTGCGGGGAACATTAGGCCAGACCCAACCGGCTGGAGTGAAGTAAAGCGCTACCCGTTCGATCAATCGCTTGACAGGCAAAAACGCTTTTTTGTCTCCACAATAAGCATAATATTTTTTTAATGTCTCTACCGCCCAGTAAACATTGCTTCCCTGGTTATTCTGTTTTTTAAAAAAAGCACCGTCTTCGTTAAATTCAGCCGTAACTAAATAAAAAGGATCTTCACCAAATTTTGTGTTTATAGTGGGACAAAAATTGATAAAATTCATACTCCAGCGAATGACATTATCATAGCTTGTCCAGGGCTGCAAACGATTCTGCGCATCCAAAACCACTTCATGATCACAGATTTTTTCGCTCCCCATTGAACTTGATGTGGATAGAGTCCAGAAAAATATTGAAAGAAAAAGATATTTTGAATTAATTATCATAATTTCACCCACAGAATAATTTGCCCGGTATAATTTCATCAACCTCACGGTAATGGAATCAAATATTCAACTGTTTTGATGCCGGTCGCTGAGATTAATATCTTTTTTCCCGTCAACCAGATCAAACGCCAGTTCTGAGGATTTTGTCCGAAGGCAGCAGTTTCTATCTGCCTGATGGTGTGCCCGGCTGGGAATATCGCGTCTTCAATAATATTTTTGTGACCATGTCCAGTTACTATGAGACGAATGGAGGAAAATTCGTTGAGCAGGGTCAAAAATTGATTCGAGGCGACGCTGCTGGCATCCAATTTGATTGGTCTTGCTGAAAAAGAATTTCCGTCTTCATTAGCGTCTTCGATTGGCAGCGGAATATGCATGAACAAAATTTCCACATCATTGTTTGCTTCTTGAAGTTGAAAGTGCAGCCAATCCAGTTGAAACGGATCGATGACGAACGGAATTGGTGGCTGCTGAGTACGGTAGCCATTATCCAAGAAAATGAGACGATACGAAACATCGCCCACTTGATACGACTGGCTGTAGTAAGTTCCCTGGCGAAAGCAAGCGACATTGCGAATCCAGACCGCCCGTGCCTGCTGAGCGTTATGCTTTTGCGCAAGGTAGGTTGAATCGCTGGTCATCTGGTACTGCTGAATGTCGTGATTGCCCAGAGTGCAAAATAGACGAACCGGACAGAAAGCGAGCAACTGGGCGTATTGTTCAATCTGGGTATCCAGCAAGTTTCCTCTCGCTGTGGTGGAACTGAAAAAATCAATATTATCTCCGGTGCTCACGACAAGGTCAGCTCTCATTGCCAAAGGGATCGTCGAAAAAAATTGTTTCAGCGCTTCTGCTCCGTCTCCATATTGCTGTCGCCTTTGTACAAAAACAGGGTGATAGCCGGTCAAATTGCAGACATGCGTATCGGTGATATGGAGAATGGTCAGCGTATCGGCCTTAGCTACTACTGCGGCTGCTAAATTTGGCAACCACAGTATGCTAAAAAGTTCGCCGATTAAAAAACAGCACAACAGAAGTTGTTTTTTCACTTCAGTAGTCTTTCTCACATTTTTTGCATTCACAATGAATTCCTCTTTGCTTATTTATCAATTTGGTGATAGAATAAAATCGCTGAACCGGGCTTGTCTCTTAATTCAATTTTGATTGGTGATTTTCCTTCGATGATTGTTTTAGCGCCGCTATCGTGATTCAATAATTCGTATTGCACCTCCTCTTTGGTGGCACAAAGCGAAATTTCTTTTATGCTGTCCTGACTTTCCTGTCGGCGAAAAACGACCGCCGTACCGGCGTTTAGATCGGATCGATGGAATTGATAGCCGTACCACACTTTTTCACTGGGATCGTGCGGGAACAGCGGATAAAAATCGCCCATCAGGTACGGTCGGACTTTCTGATACATGGCAATGCTGCGTTTGACGGCCGCTTCGGTCTCTGGGAAAGCCGTGTCCAGAATCTGATTCCGTTGATCCATTTGAAAGACAGAAAAATAAATTCCCGTCCGCTTCAGATTATTGACGTTTTTCAGCAGCAGGTGATTTTCACCTTTGCGCAGCTTTAATTCCACAAAATCACTGGCTTCTGTCAATGGTCGGTCAACGTTGTTTTCGTAGACCAAGTGCCCATTCAACCACAGCCGAATGCCATCATCGCTGCCCAGAAATAACGGACAGGTGATGTCTTCTTTGGCGAGGATAGTGCGATAATAATAGTACGCCGACGAATCTTTCCCCAGGAACAGATACTTTTCCGCCGTCTGCAACTCCGGTTTGGCGATCCATCCCTCGATGTCGCCGCCGAATTTTTTCTTCAGATTGACCTTCTTTTCTGGCTCGAATGCATGCTGAAAATGATCGACGCCTTTTTTATGAAAGGGGCCGGCAAAGTGCCACGGCGTCAGCGTAATGCCGTTCGCTTCAAAGTAGGCGGCTTCTTTTTGGCGAAAGCGCTGCATGACAATATCCGGGGCCGGGCTGACAAAGATATTGCCCGTAGTCATGGCGCTGCGAAAGCGATAGCTGGGTTCATAGTCAAACGCCGCCGTGCCGTGGAACGGGATCCAGCGGAACAGGCCGCCGTTCTGCAACTGTTCCGCGCCGGGATTCGGGCCAAAGCACTGCATATCGCTGTGCCACAGCGGAATCCCGCGCATCAGCGCTTCGAGGTCGTTGCGGCGGCCGCCGCTGGCGCACAGGTCGATGATCAGGCCCGGATGCCGCGCCCGCAATTCATCCCACAGGGCATAAACGCCTTCGATGTAACGAATCTCGGTAATACCCTGACGGTCTGGCGCATCGTTCCGTCGCCAGAACTCCAACGGCTCAATGTTGAAATCATACCGCAGCCAATCCAGTTGCGCGGCGGTGATTTGCGCATCGATGTAATCGATCAGCCAGGCGCGCGCCTTCGAATCGTTCATTTTGAACAACCCGTGTTTTTCCCCGGGCCGTTTCATGACCCATTCCGGATGAACCTGATCGATCCGCGTGTTCGGCGCCACCCGCTCCGGCTCGAACCAGAGCAAATACTGCAAGCCCGCCGCATGCGCCGCCTCGCCGATTGGTTTTAGCCCGCGAGGATATTTCATTGGATCCGGCTCCCAGGTGCCAGTGCCGTCGGCAAAACCAATCGGATACCAGTGCTGCGGGTCCATGTCCGACCAAAACACTTCGATGCCACGGTCAACCAGTGGCTGCATCACCCGCAGGTGAGGACCTTCATACGAGCCATCGGGATCGACTTCGGTGACGCTGCCGCAGATCGGCGCGATGACGACTTCTCCATTTCGCCGCGGCAGGTAGTGAGCAATTAATAGTTGTCGGAATAAATTATTGCCCCGGATATCGTCGTCGCCATTCCAAAAGACAAGCAGGATGCGCGGCGTCCGAATCTTTTCTCCGGGCAAAAGCGACAGATGCGTCAGCTGCATTCCGGCTTTTACATTCACGGATTTTTCATCTGGACGGCTGAACGCCGTTTGCCATTGACCAGACCAGCCAATCACGATGACCAGCCCCTGTTTTTCCCACGCCAGATTGAAATAGGGCATGTGCCCGTCGGTGGAGCGCCCGCCGCGCGGGTACAGCACCAGGGTGGAAAACGGCTGCAAGACGTCGGCAACAGGAGCAAAGCTCTGGGCGGAGTTGTACTCGCCCGACGAATGATGCAGAACAAATTTCACCGGATTGATTTTGGTGATATCCAGATCCAGCGGCTTGATCTGTTCGAAAATCGGCGTGTCCTGATCGCCGGCATTTTCAAATTCCAGCAGCCACTCCACTGCCGGGAAATCCGCGTATTCAGTCACGATGAGATGGATTTGCAGGCAATCATGGGGATCGCTCAAGGTGACTTCCCGTATTTTTCGATGTTGATCGCCGGACTGCATCAGCGAATGCAGCTTCCAATTGCGAATAAATTGCTTCGAGGGCATCCCCTCCAGAATAAATGAAAACGGGAAATTGGTAAGATCTTTCTGAGCAAACGTCTGACTGATCCATTGTTGTGATCGCTGCATTTCGTCCCTACTCGGAGTGACAGCAATGGCGGCACCCTTCAGAATCAGCATGGTGCTGAACAACAGGATAAACTTTGCTCGTGATGGCATTTTTACCCTCCTCCAAATGACTCATTCATTATTCACCTGAAATTTTAAATGATTCTTTGTTACAACCACGAACTACACCAAATCCACGAAAATGGCCTGTTCGTGTATTTCGTGTGGTTCGTGGTACAAAAATAAATATAAATTTCATGATGCCAAGTTAATGTCTTTTCTGTCCATTTTAGAAATTTAAGATTCAATTAAACCTGAATTCTTTTTCAACATAAATAATAATCCTGAGGCAAAGCGTATGGCGCAGAGCGGATCGCAAATAGAAATGCTCTTTATTTTGCTTCTCAACGTGACCATTAGTTCAATCCACCAGCGGCTTACTGGTAATCAGACCAATGCCCCGTCCCCGTTCGCCGACGGCGCGGTAAAACAGATAGTAGGTCTCGTTCTTCGGATCGAAAACCAGCGCTGTTTTGTGTGCGTACTGTTTGTCCAGGCCACTCGGATTGCCGCCGGCTTTGTAGTAGAGCGGCTCGGGATCAACGATCCACGTCAGCAGATCATTGGAAAACGCCGTCATGATGTGCGCTCCGCCCCTGTCAACGCCGAAGAAAAACAGCGTCCAGTGATCCTGGTCCCGGCAGACTTTTGGGTCCGAGCAAAACTGCTCGTGATAGCTGCCCGCAGAACCGTTGCGAATGACCGGATTATTGTCAAACCGTCGCCACGTCAACAGATCATCCGAAAAGGCCACCCCTGTCTGTTCGACACTGCCATGAGCCGCGTTATAAAAATTATAAAATTTGCCCTGAAACTCCATCAGCCACGGCTGATAAATGCAAGCCCGTTCCCATTGACCGCAGTCCGACTGGTAAATCGACAGGATTGGCTCGTTGGCAGCGCGACGCCAGACAAGGCCATCGTCGCTGCAGGCGATGCCCTCGCAGCCCGGCCGCAGCTCATAGCCGCCCTGCCGGGGATAGGCGCCGTACAGGCTCCAGAATTGGCCTCGATATTTTTTCAACAACCGTGGCGCAGTGATATCGTACGATTGATACAGATACGCGCCCAGGCAGACGCCGCCGTGGTCAAATTCGTCTTCCGGGCCAAAGCCCATCGCCAGTCGGATATTGTACCAGCGCAGCAAGTCTTCGCTTTCGGCCACAAACGACTGGTACCCTTGACCATAGAAGCCGATAAACGTCATGTACCAGCGGTGATCACCCGGCAATTGAAATACTGTGGGCGCATCCGTCATCTGCACATTGTCAAATCCAGCGATGGCAGGAAGCGGCGGAATCACGTGGTCCGGATAGTAATGCCAATTCCGGTACGGGGCTGACCACTTTCCTAAAAGTCTATCATTTATAATCATTGGACTCCTACCTTGCTTCATTGTCTTGCATTGAAATAAAATGATCAATAATATAAATGACCAGTTGAAAAAAACCAAAAGAAATGAAGGGCTAAAGCCTAAAGAATTGGTGGGGAAATTAAAAGATCTCCGTTCTAAATAACGGAGCTATTCAATTTTTATAAATAGCTTTACCATTTATGGCGGAGAAACTTATGAAATCCGAAATCAATTGGGCTTTAGCCCAATCAGCTTTTTGACTGGTCATGCAAATCAATAATAAACTTATTGCCAGTACAAGCGAAGCCCTCGGTTGTCTTTTGGGCAATTTCTGTTGTGCTCTCCAAAAAATTAGCCTCTTAAAATGACTTGTCTATTTCTAATTTGGTGACGTCCTGATATTTTTCCCAGACAAATCCTTTAGCGGTGACAAATCTAATTGCCACTTGAGGAATAGGCTGCCCCTGCTTCACCGTCAGATTGAACTTAATCTTTCCGTTCTTTTTTTCATAGCGCAAGTTTGCATGAACAATACCTTTGGCTGTCCGAATAGGCCAATTGATCGCTTCATAACCAGTCCAGGAAGGCGGAACTCTGGGAATAATTTTTACATGCTCCGACGAATAGTCATCGACGCCAAGAATTAGCCGGCCAGCTTTTAACGGTTCGGTAACATTCACTAAATTCAACGCGCCGCAGCCCTGCTCCAATTTCATCCTGCCGACAATGTCCGGGGAATAATAGCGCTCATAAAAATAATACGGTGAATCACGATCCAGTTCTTTATATTCTGCTAGCGGTTGAAACGTGGCTTTCGCCAACCAGGTAATCGACTTGTCTGCCATTTCCATTTTATCAAACAGCAGCATCGTCTGTAATGCATAGCCATCGCCGTAGGATGGACCAGAGGACATGCCCTCACGGAATTCATCAAATTGCGACCAGAGGCCAAATTTTTCAAACTGTTCCTTTCGCAAGGGAAAAGCGAATAACTGTTCAAAAGTTTTATTGCAGACTGTCACGCCTGGCCATGGGGAAGTTTGTGGTTCCAAGCCGGAGACATCAGCCAGCATACTGGCGACACCATTCAAGCCACCAAAGCCTTTGTTAATCGGATGAAAAATGACAGCTGAATCCGGCGTCAACGTTTTCGGATTTATGCACCAAAGCCACGAACCATCTTCACTGACCAAATAGCTCAGCATATTTTGGCTGATTTTTTCCGCATCAAGTTGATAAAGTTGTGCCTGCTGATAATCCCCAGCTTGAGTTTCCATTTTCGCTGCCGCTAAAAATGCCAGCCGCAGCAGATTATTTTGGACAACATTGCACCAATCGCCATCGATTCCGCAGCCGCCACCAAATTCTCCGCTGCCGTCGAGCAATGGCTGTGTTTTCAATTTCTCATGAAGGTACAGCAGTGGTGAGGAAGGTTGATGCAAAAATTGATAGATGAGAGTTTTATATGGATTGCCTTGAGCCAGCCTTTCCCAGAGCAGCGTCATGCCGATAATCATTGAAGCGGTACCATCTAATTCCTTGCCCGAAGCTGGCTCAAGATATTTAAAATATTCTGGGAACGTATAATAATTTTCATCATTTTTTTCAACCAGTTGAATCAAGCAATCGCAAAGTAAACAGGCATGACGAGAATAGCCCCACATTACCAACTCGCGCAAGAAAGTGCCACCATCGCGCGACCACATGGTATCATGCCAAGGCCGATTATCTACCGAAGCAGTAATGTAGCCGGGCATGAACGGTTCATTTTTTGTCTGATAATTTTTTTTCAAAACCCCAGCCAATGATTTCTCGATTTCTCGTGAAAATAGCTCTGCCGTTTCAGCGCCCCAAAAATGAACTCTTCCCGCCTTGTCCGCTTTCACAAATTCTTCCGCAGCTATTGATTGGTTGACCAATTCTAATTGACTCAGATTTTCAACTGCCACGTGGTAGCCAGGCGGAACATCGATTTGATAATAAATCATTTTGTCATCTCGCTGCCAAGAGAATCTCATCTCATCGTCGCCAATCGGCATTTGCCCTCGGCAATTCAGCAAATTCAAATCCGAGAAGCGCAGCGTTATCCTTTTCTTTTGATAATCAATTTGATAAATGCCAAGCACATCGCGATAGAGCACCTGCACGACATGGCAGGCAAAGCCATGATTGCAACTGGCGTAAGCGCCATTGTTTTCCCACAGAGTTCCAGTGCGCTCTGCCATGTAATAAAAATAATCCCTTGACTCCTGGATCAATTGTGCCGTTTTGCCGTATCGAGAAAGCAGTTCCAATCTCAAATAATTCCCGATAAAGGAATTTGCCATGAATACGTTCGGATAGCGGTTGTTTTCTTTCCTGGCCGGACCGAATTCTGTCAGCAGCGTTTGCCACAATTCAGGTTGGGTTTGTGGGGAAGCGATGCCAAAAAAGAAAGCGTAATATTGACAAACTTCGCTACTGTTATTGGTGATTTCCAGTTCACCCTCGCTATTTCTTTTGGCGTTGTCAACAAAAAATTTTCCGTTAAAAGACTGTTGCCAAATCGTATGGCGCATTCGTTCTGATTCGTCGATGAATTGAGGCAAATCGTACAGTCTGCCGGCTGCTGCCAGCGCGCCACTGAACAGCATATTGGTCGGGTAATTCACATCCTGAACAAATTGGTTCGCCTCAGACCATTCGACAAAAACCCAACTGGGCAGCTTCTCCAACAATCCCTCTTCATTTTTGAAGCCAGCAAGATATGCCACTAATTTTAAAATCTTCGGCTTTAATGCTTCCACCATCTGCCAGTCGCCGCTGCGGTTAAAATATTCTTCCAATTGAAGCACAAACCACATTGCCCAATTAGGGATAAAAACGCCATCATTGTGATCCGCCGGATAGCACATGGGCAAGATGCCATGGGGAAGGTTTTTAAAGCTGTCAGGCAACATAAAGTTCTCAAAAAAGTTCCTCTCGATTAAGGTGTTGCCTGATAGAGCCATAGCCACCCGTGCAGTGAAATAACTATCGCACAGCCAACCGGCGCGCTCGCGAGATGGACAGTCCATAAAAATATCGATGGCATTCTGGCGAAAAGTTTGTCTGCCGGCATCGTAGATTTTATTCAGCTTCTCATCGCTGCAAAGAAACGACGCTTTTTCGAGGTCGGAATTGGCATACTCTCGCAGATAGATATTTTCGATGGAACAATCACCTTCAAATGACAAAATTTTCAAATACCTAAGCGTATATGGCTCCATCGATTCAACTTCATAGCTGCCCGGCTCCATTTCATAACTGACGATATTGATGCAACCCAGCCGTTTAAAATCGACATCATTTCCAGTAAGAATTTCATCAAAGGCAAAATAGAGTTTTGTCTTTTTTTGACAGGTGATCTTTGCCCCAATAAATCCCGACAAATTTACGCCAAAATCGAAGATCGAAAATGAGAGTGCCGCAAAATGAAGCGCTGCCGATTTTTGGTAAAGGCTGTCTATTATTTTTTGGTTGACAATTTCCGTTTCTTGCAAAGTGAGCGACGGATTCATCTCCAATTCCTGTTCGGGATAGCCGCCCAATTTTTTTCCAATTTGAGTGAGCGATCGATCATTCCAATATTTTTCGACTTTTTTGCCGGTCCTAAATTTCCCTAAAGAAAAAATCTTCAGAGGATTTCTTGTTTTAAAATCCGCATATTTGACACGCCGCGGCAATAATTTCTTTGGCAGAACTTCTGAGCAGGATACTGATTTTAATGACGCAGAGACGTCGCTCCGCCACGAATAAGCATCCGGCGCCAGGCGATAGCTTTCTATGAACGGCCGCTGAAAACTGAAGCGAGGGACTTTTTGCACCCGCTCTGAAATTATGCTCGCTTCGAAGCCGTTATCGTTGTCCCCGGTGGCACATAACACCTGTCCATTGCCAATTACTTCCGCCTGCAGAAATGATGGTTGGTCGAGTAAATAATAACTATTGGCGTTATAGCCCGCTACCTCAACGGCAAGCACATTAATACCATTTTTTAGTTTTTTGCCAATTTGCCATTCGTCAACACGATAAAAACCATGCCCTGCCCTGGCCGGTCCGCAACCAAGAAATTGACCGTTTAAAAAAGCGCGGTAAATAGTGGAAGCAGCTATTTTGACAAATACTTCATCTGCTTGAGGTTTATTAAAATATTTTCTAAAACCAAGTGTTAGATTTTTTTCCGTCTCTCTGCCTTTTATCCAAACCGGTTTCGCCTGCAAGAAATGATTGACAATGTTTTGATGTAATGATGGTTTAATGCTAATTCTATTTTTTTCAGGGCAACTGAGAAAAAGAAGAGAGTTGGACAAAAAAAACAAAAAAAATGCGGTGGATTTTATCATGCGCTTACTTCCTTGCTGCAGAACATGGTAATCAGCTAAAGGATTGAAAAATTTTCTCGATTTATTGTGATCAATCATGTGAAGGCTTTAACGGCAAATCCAACCAGGCAAGTCCGATATCTCGGTGCATGTGTCCCGTGCCTTGTTCCTGCAAACCATCATAAAAAATGGCCAACCGGTTGCCAACTTTTATCACCGAGGGCAAACCAATCACACGTTTTGACCAGGTGCAATTCTGGCTATCCAGCACGACAGCTTTATGTGTCGCATCCCACCTATTTAAATCGTTAGACCAGTAAACCCAAATGGCATCAGTATATTCTTCGGAATTGATGCCGACATGATTGGTAAACAGAAACCAGGTGTCATTGGCCTCTTCAAAATAGAGCGACGAATTTTCTATTTGTTCAGCTAACGGGACAATCGGTTGTGCATCAATATTCCATTGACCGTTCAAGTCCTTGGTTCGGGCGATGCCGAGCGTGCGCCAAACGCCATTATTCAAAACCGAGGCGCTGAAAAATTGCAGATATTGTCCCTTGTGTCGAATGATGTGGCCAGGGCTGGCTGTGACAGAATAATAGGTGTCAAGTTGCGGTCGAAAAGGAGTAACATCATATTGTTTGATCCACGGTCCTTCGGGAGAGGTGCTTTTTGCTTTCATTGTCAAATAGGGGAAGGAAGGAACCCGGTCCGGCGGCGGTGAGGTATTCGGCGTGCCCAGATAGAACATGTGCCACTCAGTGCTATCAAAGTAAGTTGTGCCATAACTGGCGCTTTTGCTATCTTCCGAGCCGGGAGTTCCCAATTTCAGCACAGCACCTTTTTTTTGCCAATGGATGAGGTCTGTGCTCGTCGCTAGCGCGCAAAGCCAGCCTTCAGGGCCAGCAGCGTCATAATGCAGGTAATAAACGCCATTTGCCTCAAACACCCATACATCGCGCGCACCGTACACATCGCAGCTATCAGGACCATCACCATGTTGCAATACCACGCCAGCGTCATGGGCGTCAATCCTCAAATTAGTGAATGGTCTGCCATCGCGATATTTATCTGTCTTTTTTGGCGAGCTGCAATTCACCATCAAAAGCAGAATCAAAAAAATCAGCTTCACTTTCATCAAAATATTTTTAAATGGTATAGTGGGAGGCATGATTCTCCTTTCAGATTGGACATGATTTTCCGAATATGGACTTTTATTCGGGAACAACTATTTCATCTTTAATACTAATCTCTCCACCCTTTACAGGTAATTTAATCAATTTGCCGCCAGGTGGCCAATGACGATGATAACAAGCTTCACCAGTTACGTGCCCATAAACCAAGAGAATGCCTCCTTTGTATTTACCCCAAAAATTATTATCATGGTCATGTCCGCAGAAACAAGCACGGATATTTTGTTGCTCCAAAAATGCCTGATAGACACTACCGTCATCTTCCTCGAAACATTCGCGCTCGTGACGGAATCCCTTTTTGGGCAAAGAGGAATCTTTCCATAACATCTGGTATTGTTTGATTGGAATATGAAAAAGAGCAATTGCTGGAATGATTTGTTGATATTTTGTTCTGGTGAGATGAGAGAGATTCTGATACCAGGAGAGTTGATCGGCTTTAATTGATTTGTTCCCCGGCTCAGATCCAGAATCAAACGCATAAATTTGCCAGGCTGGCTGTTGCTGGTTTTTCAATTTCAGATCGACTAAAAAATCACATGCAATAGAACCGGGAGCGACTTCATGAAAACCTATGATGCCCAATTTGGTGTTGTTAAATAGCGCCCGAATCGGCTCACGTCCCACATTCCCCTCCGGATCATGATTGCCAAAAACGAACAACCAAGGTAATTCTAATGCCTCAAAGCAATCAGCAGCAAAGGGAAAAACATAACTCGTTTTGTCCTTCTCGCCGGTGAACAAATCGCCGGTGATAATAATGAAGTCCGGCCTGTTTTCCTTTACCATTTGTCTGATGTGCCGCGTCACTTTTAAGTCTTTAAGCCAATCGTTTCCAAAATGCAAATCCGTCACCTGAAGGAAACTTATCGAATCTATATTTTCATTCTCAAAAATAATTTCAAAGTGGTCGATAGAGATTCTTTTCACCTCAGATTGTGAAAAGGAGGGAAAATAATTAGCTAAAAGAAATGATAAAAGGAGACAGGTGATATCTATTCTATTTTTCATAATGGGAAACGTTTTCTAAAATACAATTTATTAA
>CAZNDR010000011.1:0-20160 GCA_964571835.1 uncultured Cytophagia bacterium
GCCTATGATAACCAATTGAATCAATTGTGGCGGTTCGATAGCTTCTATGAAACCAATGGCAGCGGTGGACATAGAATTGAGGTCGCTGACGTCAATGGTGATGGCGGACAAGAAATTTTTGACGGTACGACCTGTCTGAATGCGGACGGCACACTGCGCTGGTCGATTTATAAGCAGCATCCGGATGTTGTCTCCATTCACGATTTTCTGCCCCAGCGACCCGGTCTGGAAGTATTTTACATCGTTGAATCCAGCGTTCATGCCGGAGTTTACCTCGTGGATGCCAATTCTGGAGAGATCATCTGGAAGGTCAATCGGGAAGATGATCCACATTGGACTCACGGGCACATTGGCTGGTGCGCCAATATTTGGGCAATCTCTCCCGGGTTGGAATGCGTAGCCAACCGCGCCGGTCATAATGATAGAAATATGATTTTATTTTCGGCAGAAGGCACGTTGTTGTTGGAGCCATTTCCCTTTGGCTATTCGCCCCTGGAGTGGGATGGCGATGACACACGAGAATTAATCAGTGGTGCTGATAAAAAAATTGGAAATTTTAACGGACAAGAAGTTGAATTTTTAGCTACTGATCAACCGCTGTTGCCACCCAACAGTGTTGTCTTGATGGCGGCAGATCTGTACGGTGACTTTCGTGATGAGCTAATTTTATTAGCAACCGAAGAAACTGGGAATCGTTTTATTTCAGTTATCACAGCTACCAATCCTACAGAAAAGAGGTTTGTCACGCCAACAGAAACTTTGGATTATCGACTCTGGATCGCTCGGAATATGGGTGGAGGCTATCGATCGGTTTATGATCAGCAATTGAAATCGCCGAAAAATGAAAACTAAAATGAGGGGAGAAAAGCGTAATCGGACACTGGTGCAAAATAATAGGACCAATTTTCTCTCACAGAAAAAAATGCTTCAGAATAACCTAAAAATTTTATTATCTGTGAGCTGTTCTTTTTCTGTGAGCTAATCAACGAAACAAATTTATGCCGTCTCATCGGCTGCCAATAATGAGCTGGAATCGAACAAAAATAAAATTAAAGCAGGAATAATGGATTGCGGCAAGATTGCCCGCTTACCTACCACTGTTTTGCCGAGATTTGAAAAGGACTAACTCGGGAAAATTTTTGCCGCTGTTTATCGCTAGCAGCGAGACAGAAAACCCATCAAATTTTCTGATTGCCGGAAGTTGACTGAAAAAATCTTGAAGGCAGATGATCATTTTTTTGAAACCATCATTACTTGAAGATAAGACGTTGAAGCAAATTGCTTTTATCTATTAATTCGGATTAGATTATTATGGATGATTGATAGCATAATCGCAAAGGTCCGGCATAATTTTTCTGATGAATTTATGATTTATTAAAAATTTTTTATTGACATTTTGAATAAAATTTATTATATTTGCCACTCAAAAAATGATATTATTACTTTTTTGTATTTTGGCTGAATTTTTGAAATGGTGTTTACTGAGGATAAAAAATTAGTTGATCATTTATGGGACTTTTTCTTGCTGCGAAAGAAATGGCAAGGGGATTTTGCCCCGTTATTGGTGGCTGTTCAACAAAACGATGATTTTTTTCTCCATTGAGAAAATGAAACGACAGCTATGAGAAGTCATTCCCCACCAGTCTTGACTTAAAAATTAATGATCTCTCTTCCTAAAAATATTTAATCAATTTAAATAAATATAAGCCAACGGTGGAAACATCGACAAATAATAAACTAATACTTTACTTTAAT
Organism: uncultured Cytophagia bacterium; assembly: GCA_964571835.1. Lineage (GTDB taxonomy): Bacteria > Zhuqueibacterota > Zhuqueibacteria > Thermofontimicrobiales > Thermofontimicrobiaceae > CAZNDR01. The sequence continues at coordinate 1,756 of CAZNDR010000011.1, forward strand.
GGAGGTTTTGTATGTCCAAAAAACATTTTCTATTAACACTGGCTGTGGTTGTGGTTCTGTCTTTAGTCATTGGCTGCGCTAAAGCACCTCAACAAGAAGTCGACGCTGCGAAAGCCGCCTTAGAGGCAGCAAAAACCGCTGAAGGCGATCGCTACCTGCCTGATGAGTTTAATGCAGCACAAGACACTTTGAACGCTGCTTTAGCTGAAATTGAAACCCAAAATTCAAAGTTTGCCTTGACCCGAAACTATGGCAAGGCAAAACAATTGCTAGCTTCAGCACTGAATTTAGCTAACAAGGTCGGCACCGATGTTGCAGCGAAGAAAGAAGAAGTAAAAGCAGAGGTCACACAAAAGGTTACTGATTTGAGCACTGCCATTGAAGAATCAAAAGCTTTGTGGAAAAAAGCACCTCGAGGCAAAGAAGGACGGGAAATTCTGGAAGCGATGAAGAGCGATATAGCAACGGTGGAAACTTCGATTCCGGCAGTTAACGCTCTGGTCGAAAAAGGCGATTTTCTGGCTGCCAAAGATAAAGTCAATGCAGCTTTGGCAAAAATCAACTCGATCAAAGAAGAATTGACGAATGCCATTGCCAAAAAAGGTCGCAAATAAGTGTAGTTCACACTACATCGATTGATTTGTAATTAGTAATAATCTGAAAACCTCGATTCGATTTTTTTAAGATTGAATCGAGGTTTTATGCATTTACTTTTTCCAGCGTTATGTTTCGCTAATGTCATAGCTGCAATGAATTTTCGCAAAAAGAAATTTTCCAATCCATTTGGCTTTAAAGCTAAGCTTTTTCAAAGAAAAAAATCCTTCAAAATAAACAAGCTGCTATTAGTTTGTGTTGGAGTCACGTTATTTGTTGTTATTGCTATTCTCAGTATTGTATCTTATCCCAAGCCGCCATTAAAATCTATTTCATCAAGTCGCTCTGCTCTTAAATCTGCTCGCAGTGCTCAAGCTGCTGTTTACGCAGCCGAGGCGTATCACCGGGCAGAGCAATATTGGAAAAAAGTTTTGTATGAATGGCATCAAGAAAATCAAAGAATATTTTTCCGAAGGGACTTTCGGCAGCTTCGAAATCTCGCTATCAAAGCTAATTCGCTGGCCTGGCTTTCAAAAAGACAAGCGCTGCAAGTCCAGGATTCATTAAAAAATGTCACCAAAATCGAGCTGATCATAATGCAGCAGAAGTTAGCTGAATTTAAAAAGGATTTTTCCCAACTGCCGATTGAAAAAGCAGTGAGAGAAAAATATGTCCGTGGCGAAATGCTAATTTCTGAAAGTGAGTCTGCCTTCCTTCGTGGTAACTATTACCAAGCGCTTTCTCACTTAAAGGCTGCCGGACAGCTCATTGGGCAATCAGGACAAAAAATGGCTGCCATGTTAGCTGCTTATTTTAAAAGCATTCCCATGTGGCAGCAATGGAAGCAGGAAGTGATTCAATGGTCGCAGCAGAATAATGAAGTTGCCATTCTGGTCGACAAGTTCGAGCATAGTTGTCAAGTTTATAGTGAAGGTAAATTAACAAAACAATTTGCTGTCGAACTGGGACCAAATTGGATTGGCAGCAAAAGGTGCAAGGGGGATAACGCCACGCCAGAGGGTCAATATTTTATCACCGAAAAGATGAATACTGGTCAGAGCAAATATTATCAAGCCTTAGTGATCGATTACCCTAATCAAAAAGATAAGGAAAAATTTTTAGCTGCTAAGCAGCGAGGCGAATTGCCAGAGAATGCCCAAATCGGTGGTTCAATAGAAATTCATGGTGAAGGCGGCAAAGGCGGTAATTGGACTCAGGGGTGCATTGCTCTAAAAAATGCTGATATGGAAAAATTATTCTCTCTTGTCAAAGTCGGCACGCCCGTTACTATCGTTGGCTCAGCGAATGCTTTAAGAAATAGTGGCAATGCCGCTCGCCATTCAGCCAGCAAATAAAAATTCAATTTGGTTAAAAGTAGTGTCTCATCTTTTTAACAGAAATAAAAATCAAGTTTCCAAATTTAATAAGAGTGCTTCAGCTGAGGAAAATACCCCGGCGCCGGCAGATTGTGATCAGAGAAGGTTAATGTCAATTATAGCTGAAACACCAGCCGTTTGGAAATCGGTTCTTGCTGCTATTTTGTCTGGTTTGACTTTCGGTTTGATGGCTGTTTTGTTGGTCATATTATTAGCATCTTCGCTTCGGGAGATAGGATTTTATTTCCAACCCAAAAAGGAGATTTGGTACAATTTTTCAGCTACTTCTCCCAAGCGATTAAAAATGCTTTCGGCGAAAATAGAACGACAGGTTGCAGATCTGCAAAGGCAATTCGACCGACTGACCCCTAGCGAGCCTTATCTCATCATCGACTCTTCAGAAAATTTAATTCATCTAAAAAAGAAGAACCAATTATTGCATCAAGGCATTTGTTCCACCGGCAGTTACACCTTGCTAAAAACCGCTGATGGCAATGAAGAGTGGATTTTCAAGACGCCGCGCGGCATGTTTCACATTCAAGGCAAGCTTGAGGATCCAGTGTGGCGAATGCCCGATTGGGCGTTTGTGGAAGAAGGTTTGCCTGTACCAGCGGCTGATGCTGACGAACGGTTCGAGTACGGTGTGCTCGGCGATTATGCGCTGAGCTTAGGTCAAGGTTATTTAATTCATGGCACACTTTATCAGCGATATTTGGGGATGCCAGTGACCCACGGTTGTATTCGCTTGGGAGATAACGAGCTAAAAATCGTTTATCGATCATTAGCGATTGGCTCAAAAGTTTTTATTTATTAGTGGTGATGAAAAGAAAGCGCGCAGTTTAAAAATGAATAAAGATAGTGCCTCAACTTTCAGCCAGCCGAAAAGAAAACGACTTTTTTTTTATGATCATCCCTTAGCGAAAAGTTTGTTTTGGTTTTTCCTTTTTATCCTGCCTTTTTTGGCTTTTTTGCTCACAATAATTTATCCTTTTATTTATCATCAAACATTTCCCATCACAGATCAAAAATCAGCCGAGCCAACTGAGTTTGTTTCAGAATTTAAGCCGGTGGCCGGTGAAGATAAAAAGGAACTTAAGGCCATTTCCGATAAATTAGTGGCGCTGAAATTTTCCGAGCTTTATTATCAAGCCCAGCTTCAGATGGCGAAAAGTGATTCGATTGGTTTGTCAATAAATTTATTGGACAGCACTGTGTCGCTAATGCTCAAAGGTGTCAACATCCGTTCAAATAAAATCGCCCGCTTTAAAACAAGTCGCTTATTAAAAAATATCAAACATGATTTGTCAGTGTTTGATTGGCTGGCTGGACCATTTAATTTGCAGCATGAGTGGGCGACGCTGGCTAAATTTCCAATCAAAATTCGAAAGGCGCCTCGGGATACTATTGAGGCAAAATTAATGAAGGTGACACCATTTGAATTAGAAAAGCCAACCGTATTTTTTACTTTACAGTTTAACCGGAATCTAATTGTTAGGGTACACCAATTAGAATCACCCTCTTTTTCAGGTTGGATGAAAAAGTGGTATTACAACGGCACGCTCAACTATCTGCTTCTAAAAAGCACCTTCAAATCTTTGCTTCACTGCCAAACGCCCCTCAGCCCGATTTGGCTGGATTTGTGGGTCTCACAAAATGATGGTCGAGCTATCTTTCGTGCCTTGCCAACTCAGGCGAATTTAGTTTTACGTTTGTAGCCATCGTTTAACTCAAATAATATCATTAGATAAAATTTAAGCAATCTATTGATGAACTGTTGTACTTACTGTTATTGAAATGTGATGTTCCTGACAGTTAATAGAACAGCCTATAGCAAAAAAATCTCTTGCTGCCAAGAATGGAAATAGCACTCCATTGCAGGACTAAATGAAAAGCCTTCGCACATCATTTCATAAATTCTTGTAGGATTCAATTGTCAAAAAGGAAAGCAAGCAAGCCCCATTAAAACTGCTGAAGCAGTCCTTAATTTGTCGTTTTATTTATTTTTCACCCCGCTGAAGCGGTGCGCTGTTTCAAGCACAGTATAATATTGGTAAGAGCACTCCGCTTTAGCGGGGTGACTGCAATTTGCCGCAGGTAAAACTAACCGCTTCAGCGCTTTCCAAATTTAATTATGTTTCAGACAATCCCTACATCAAATTATGAAATGGTGAACTTAGCGAGAGGAACGGGCTCTTCTCTGAAGAACTCTTGAGATGGAAATATTTTGCTTGCTTTTTAGAAAAAAATTCTGTATAATGGCGCTCACATTTTGAAGTTAGCAGTGAGAGTAACTATTTAATGATAAATTAAGGAGCAGTGAGAATGGCAAAGCAATGTGACATTTGTGGAAAGAAGCCCCAGGTAGGACATAATATAAGTCATGCACATAATCTGAGTAAGAGACGTTTTAATCCCAATCTCCATAGAATGAAAATTCAGCTTGACGGCAGGGTCAAAAAGGTGTCAGTATGCACCAGCTGTTTGCGGTCAGGCAAAATAACAAAAGTCGTTTAAGTAGCAAGCTAGCTTTTCTGCTGCTAATGCAATTAAAAAAATTTGCGTGATAAAAAAAGTACCACCTACGATGGTACTTTTTTAGTTTTAGCGCATATTTAAAAAATGCTAATTGTTTAGCGAGGTGAAGGAAGAATTGCGTCAACTTCAATGGTCAAAATTCAAAAAAAATTAAAGATCAAAATCCCAATGTCAAAAGTCCTTCAGTGCTTCATTTTATTTTAGTGCTAAACCACGCCAAAGCGAAAAGCTTAAATACAAAAAACACCTTGGCAGTTAGCATGGGGAATTCAATTGGCATCGGTAGCTTTGGCATGTAGCATGTCAAGCAAGTGGCACTTTACTTAGCTACACAAAATTAAATTCTGCTGCCAAACTGGAAAGTTGGGCTTGTATTTCGCTTAATCACGCTGCATTTTTTTGCTTTCTCTTGCCACCCAATGAATCGCGTTGCTGAGAATTTTAACATATTGTGGATTTTCCCAGGCTCTGGAATCGTGCCCCAATAGTAAGTAGCAAACGGGACTTTTTTCATATTGCTTCACCCAAGCTATTTCCGCATCGCTGTTGACATAATCAGTTTTTAGCAAAATATGGGGCTTCGGCGACGTATAATAATTGATATAGGTTTCATCGTGGATCTCAAAATCATCGATGCCTTGAGTAATGGGATGGTTGCTGTCAACAACCTGCACTAGGAAGTCTTGATCGTGAGAATAGTCTGATTTTTCAAGCATTTTGCCGTCAAGCAATTTTGGCTCAAATAAATACTTCCCGCCGATAATATTAACATATTCATCCCAATCTCGATGAGCAGCTAAATTGTGATGCAATGAGACCAGACCGATGCCTTGTTTCAATAATTCGATAAAAGCAAGCTGCTGTTCCGGACTGATACCATTTACCATGTCGTACCTGACGATGGCGTCATACTTTTTTTCCAAGCCGGGTCTTAGCAGCGAAGCTGAATCAGGCAGCGGTATGCAGTCATAGCTGAGGCCGGGCAGATTATCGAACATCTTAAAAAATTGTTTTTGCTGGAAATCATGTCCCCCGATGGTCAATAGAATTTTTATTTTTGCTTCAGGGAGATTATTTTTTGAACAATTTATCCCTGAAATAAGTAAGCAAAACAGATTGACTAAGATTATTGGCAATTTCACCTGCATAATTTTTCTTCCTTAAATTTTTAAAGTGTCCACGGTTTTCGCATAACGCGCGACATCATGCTGGTAGCCTCGGCGTCTCCAATAATGGTTTCATTGGTCGTTTCCCAGCTAATTTTTCTGCCGCAGCGAATGGCGATATTGCAGAGATGACAGATCATATCCGATCTCACGGCTGATTCCAGGTTGCTGATTGGTGGCTGCCGCTTTAGCACCGCATCGATAAAATTATGCCGGTGGTTGTCGCTCTCGGTTAATCTTATCTTCCCAGGAGTTTTGCCTTGCTTGTAAAGCGATTCTGGGAATACCTTCCATGAGCCTCGGCTAACGGCGACCCACCCTTTTTCTCCCACGAATAATGTGCCATGGCTGAAAGCCATTTGGTCAATGCTGGGAATTTTCTGTTGTTGGCGAGCGGTGGTGTCGTCCACAAAGCGCAGAGTCAATCCATTTTCATAGGTACAGGTCATGTCCCAATTAGTGATGGTGTTGAACAGGCCGCTGGCCGGAATAGTGCCAGTGCCTTCATAAGTAACTGGTATTTTTAAGCCGACATTATCAGCCCACCATTGAAGCTGATCCATCGGATGAGCACCCCAGCCGGCAATAAAGCCAATCGCATAATCATAAATATGAAAAATGCCATTGCGTGCCGTTTGATTCAAGCAGCGGTCAGCGCAGAACGGCGCTTCAGGAGCAGGACCAAGCCATAGATTGTAATCAAAGCCCTCTGGCACCGGAAGGATCGGCGTTGGCGAGCCGCCGGACTCGCCGGGTGGGCACCAGACGTATAATTCTTTAACCTCACCAATATGCCCATTTAAGACAAGCTCGATGCCCATTCTTATCTGAATCATCGAGCGGTTTTGCGTGCCATATTGAAAAATACGGTGGTGCTTTTCAGTAATTTCTCGTGCCGCCAGACATTGTCCAATACTGAGCCCCAAGGGTTTTTCGGTGTACATATCTTTGCCGGCTCTGGCAGCTGCCAGTGAAATCGGAACATGCCAATGGTCTGGAGTGGAAATATGGACCGCATCGATATCTTTTCGCTGCAGCAAATCTCGAAAATCGTTGTAGTCAGCGCAATTAGCAAACTGCTGCTTTCGAATTAATCGTCGTTCTTTTATCGGATCACAGACCGCCACAACCTGTGAATAGGGATAGTCCCGATAGTCTTGCGTTACCTCCGACCGGCTGCCGCAGGAAATGATGCCTACATTGACGCGCTCGCTGGGTGCGACCTTGCCTCTTCTTCCCAGAGCACAACTGGCGATAATGGTGGGAAAACCAGTCATAACGCCTAATTTAGTGGAATTTATTAAAAAGGAACGTCGCGAAAGTTTCATATTTTCCCTCCGTCTATATTTTATGCTGATTTTGTTTAGGATAATTTCTTCGGGCAAAATAATATTTACATTTCCAAATGTCAAGATAAAAATATTTTAGAAAAAAAAGCCTGGTCATTAATGGCTCTCCGCAAAGGCGTGAAAATTCAATGAAGGAATTTAAAATAATTTTTCTCTTGGTTTGATCAGAATTCATCTCACAATGGCTAATTTTCCGGTTTGTTGCTCTTCACCATTTTTTGCAGAAAAGACGTAAACGCCTGATCCAACTGCTACGCCTTTTTCGTTTTTCAAATCCCAGACAAGATCTTTGTCAATCGAAGAGGGGACCAAGGTGCGAATTGTTTCACCTGAGACAGTTAATATTGTTACCGTATGGCTTTTCGATACATTAGCAAAGCGAATCGTCTCTTGTCCACTGCTGGCACGACAAGGATTGGGATAGGCAAATATTTTGAATGTGTTATCACCACCGGAAACGATGAGCAAAGTTTGACTGCCTTGTCCTTTCTCAATGTTGATTCCAGATTGGCTGACAATATTTTGAGCAGTAACGACATAGCGACTATGGAAAAGCTGATTTTCCCCAATGACCAATCGTAGCTGAGTTGGAGAGTAAATCGAAAAGATTAATTTTTCAATCTCCAGATACGGTTCAAAGGAATAATTTGATTTTTGTGTCGCACTGAGTGAATCGAGTGGTAAGCTAAAATTTAGAATAATAGTGTTTCCGTTCTCCATTGCTGCGCTGATTAAATAAAAGCTGTCAATTTGTTGAGTTACTTCAAATGTCAATCGGTTACGGGTAGTATCAATTGGAGTTCGGTCTTTATCGCGCACCTGCGAAACGTTAACTTGATAGGTTCCCTCCGTAATTTTATTGTTGTCAAGCGTTAGCAAGACTTCCTCTCCGGAACGAGCACTGACTGCGGAAAGGGGCTGCCCCAGCTTTTCGGAAAATAAATAGGCGGAAATATTGGTGATGGACTTATCCATGACTTCACTAAATTGCAGCCGTACTTGATTCGGTGGCAAAAAATAAATAGATTGACAGAAAGGTTGTTGGCCGGGCTTCGCCGAAATGGCTGCTGTTCTTCGGCTTTCGTTAGGAGTCGTTTGAAGGTCAAAAGAAGTCACAGCGTAATAATAGACTTGATTAGCTGTCACTGCGCTGTCGATAAAACTGGTCAAGGTCGTCGAGCCAATATTAAATAAATTTTCAGTTTTGTCGCCGCGATAAATTTGATAATAGCTAATTTTTTCCACCGGCAGCCAGGAGAGGCAAACCTGCCGTTCATTTTGGGGATAGGCATCAAAACCAGCCGGGGTCAGCGGGCCAGCAAACGAAGCCACCTGCCGGTCTTGCAGCACAATTGTCCTTGCGCCGGCACATACCAGAAATTCGGTTTTGCTATCACCATCAATATCGGCAATTAAATTTGTGTGGCTACGGCTGGGGGAAAAATAGCCTGACGGCTGGTACTTTTTTGTGATGGTGTCATAATCGATTAGATAAAAATCTGGGAACACATTGAGCAAAAGTTCATCATCTCCATTGTTGTCCACATCGCCAGAAGAGAGACCGCTGGCGTACTCAGCCGGATTGGCAAAACCAAAAAACGATTGCTCCCAGACTGGAATATATTGATCATTTCCGATAGCATCGTAAATTCGGAACGTCCAGTATCTGCCATCATATTCATGCTCCAGGTCGAGCTCCGAGGAAGAGTGGCACCCAGCGGCAAATTCTGCTACACCATCACCATCGTAATCGCCGGAGGAAATAAAATTAATGGCATCTACCAGCGGCAATCGATCCTGCCAGATGAACTGATAGACGTTGTCTGCTGCTGCTTCATAAAGGTAAATATCACCGTCTTCGTCAGCGATTAAAATTTCCTGAAAGCCATCGTTGTCAAAATCACCGCTTTCAGTGTGCGGTACACCAGTTCCGTTCGAACCGGTGCTCAGGTTTTCCAGTAAGCTGACAAAAGCATAATTATTTTCATTGGAATTTTCAAAAATTAAAAATGTTTTGTCGCGGCGTCCGATAATTTCCCATCTTCCATCGGCATCAAGATCAGCGAACCGACTCGCCCAGAAATCAGTCGAATCTGCCCAGACTATTTTCTGAGGGAACTCACCTGCTATTTCGCTTTCGAGAATAAACGATTGTGGTCCGGCGCCGGCTAAAATTTCCCACTTTCCGTCTTGATCCGAATCGCCAATATCGCGCGGGATCAACACGGCCGAGCTTATTTTTGTCTGAGAAAATTGCCTATTTTTGAATTCAAACACCGCCATTTTTCCGAAAACCTGTTGATCAACAATTTCATTGCCGACAAACTCCAGAGCACCATCCCCATTAAAATCGACAGGCTTGTTGAGCAAATAAAGCGGCGGCAGATCATATTCAAGTTGAACAAAACGATGGATATCCACATCAGGATCGGTTAAATTTATTTTATAATAAGCGCCAAAGTTATCAACTATAGTAGTAAGTTCTGATTTATTGTTCAAGCGAAGATAAAATTCCCATTTCCCCGGTTCACAGAAATTGAAACGATGTTTTTGTACTTCGTATTCCAACACTCTTTTAGTGAAAGCCTCAGAGCTATTTTGATGACGATAAAATATTTCTGCCCTGGTCACGTCGTCCGTTTCAAAGCTTAGCAACTGGCAATGGCGATAGCCATCCAGCAGATTGAGCTGTTTTATAGACAATAATTGCGGCGCAGTTCGGTCAATCAAAATACGAGTTCTATCTTCAACGGAGTGGCCATCAATGTCTTGCACCAATAAACGCAGGACGTAGGAGGTATCCTTCAAATGGGTTATTGGCCAAACGCCGAGTATATCATTTACCAGTTGTCGGTGGTCAACTAGTAAAATCGATGTCCATTCAGTTGGATTGATGCCCATTCCATAGAGAAGCTCATAACTCGCCAATAAAGCACCTGAGGCAGTGCCAGAAATTAAAATCGAATCAACATAAAATCCTTGATCAAAAAAAGGCTTTTCAATGCTCGCTTGAGAGACCTGGCGAATTTTTAGCGCCAACGAGGGATCAACTCTGCCAGCACCAAAGTCTTCATCCCAGCCTGGATTTCCCAAATCTGTTGCTGAAGATACTAAGACGTTTCTGACATCCTGATTAGTCAAGGATTGAATATAACTCAAAATGAGTCCGGCAACTCCTGACACGATTGGAGCTGCCGCTGACGTGCCGGAAAATTCTCGATAACGATTTCCCGGAGCTGTGGTCAGCACCTTCAGGCCCGGCGCAACTACGTCAATGGTGGAGCCGAAATTGGAGAAACTAGCCAGACCATCATCGGCGTTAGTCGCTCCGACCGAGATAACCTGGGCTAATCCAGAGGGATAATGAATTTCTGCCGAGGCACTGTTGCCCGCTGAAGCAATTAGGGTGACACCGCTTTCAAAAGCAAACTGGATGACGTCGCGCAGCATCGGCGTGACAGCGACATCGCCAAAGCTCATATTGATAATGCGAGCACCATTATCCACTGCGTAAATGATAGCCGAGGCGACATCATCTTCTTCCAGTAAACCCTGGCTGGTGCCGGCGCGCAGATTCATGAGGCGGCAGCCCGGCGCTACGCCTGCGATGCCAAGGCTGTTGTTCGCTGTCGCGGCGGCAATGCCTGCCACTGCTGTGCCATGGCCGTTTTCGTCGTTGGGATCATTGTCTGGCGTCAAATAATCACCGCTGTCCGGGAAATGAGGTGCATCAGTAAAATCCCAGCCTCGGAGATCGTCAACATAACCATTATCGTCGTCATCAAGGCCATTAAAATCAGACGAATCAATTTTGCCATTTTGATTTAGATCTTCCTTTAAATTGAGCCACAAGTTAGCGACCAGATCTTGATGAAAATAATCGATGCCAGTGTCAATAATAGCAATTAATATAGCAGAATCACCATAAGTGATATTCCAGGCAGCCGGTAGGTTAATATTATCTATCAACCACTGTTGCGGAAGAAGCGGGTCATTGGGCAAATCATGAATTTTATAGAAACAGGTGAAAAAGGCCGTCTCGAAAAGAGGATGGTTTTTTAATTCAGCCAACAGAGCTTCGGCCGGTTGAGAAGATGGCAGTTCAATTTTAAGGTAACGATCCAATCCGAATTTTGAGAATAAGGCAATTGAAGGTGGCGAAAATTGTTTTGATTTGAACAAGGGCGTGACCTGAGCCGGTTGAAAATGGCTGAATGAAGCGGATAATTTTGACAGGGTCAAGGATTCTGTTTCCGCCAGAGTGACCGTCGATTTGAGTTTTACCATGATGGTCTGGTAGTCATTTTTGGCGGTTGCCACATTAGCCATACCAACCATTACACAAACTAAAATTGTCGACACCCGAAGTTGCATTTATTTGATTTCCCAATAACTTGTTGTTAGCACCAGAAAAAGGGAGCGCAGGATGGCCATCAAAATTAACAAACCTGCTGTAAGCAGATTAATAAACTGCCAAATTTTGCCGGGATAATATTTTTTAAAATAGTCATAAAAAGATCGGTGGCTCGACCAGATCATTTGCAATCGATTTCGATGGATCGAGGTCCCTTTATCATGTACTATTTGAACGTCAGGTAAAAAAAATATTTCCCAGCCCTTGGCGATAAATCGGCGGCACCAGTCCACATCACTAAAAAACATGGGAAATTTTTCGTCCCACATACCGACTTGCTTCACTGCTGTTCGATGCGTTAATAAAAAGGCGCCTTGTGGCTGATCGACTTTTTGTAACGATCGAAAATCAAAATCGCCCATTTTCCAATGGTTAAAAATTTTGCTTTGCGAAAACAATTTGTCCAATCCGACGGCCAAAAATAATAGATCGCGGTGCCGCGGAAAACGCCGGCAGGAAGCTTGTATCGAGCCATCGAGGTTGAGAAATTGCGGCGACACAATGCCGCACGCTTGATGAAGTTCAAGAAATTTGATAAGCGGAGGCAGCGTCGCTGGGAAAAGCTGAGTATCGGGATTTAAGATCAAAATGTACTGGCTGCAACATTGCGCTAATCCCTGGTTTACGGCTTTGGTAAAACCAACATTGGTTTTATTTTTGATCAAGGTAAATAAATGCTGAGCTGCCAAGGCGGACTGCATTGATTGAATTCGCGAAACAGTGCTATCTGTCGAGGCATTATCGATGATGATGAAGTGCGCCTGATAGAGAGAAAGCGCTCTCAACAGGGCTTGCAAGTTTTTAACAATCTCATGTTGATGATTGTATGTAACAGTAATGATGGACAGATCAATCAATTTCTTTTTCAAGCAGGTAGTTCTTTAACAAACGGGAAGTCATGGTTACTATTACTATACTTAGTGTACCGTCTCATAAACTCTTGTAGGATTCAATTGTCAAAATGGAGTGCAACCAAGCACTTTTAAAACTACTGATGCAGTCCTCAATTTGTCGTTTTATATATTTTTCACCCCGCTGAAGCAGTGTGCTGTTTCAATGGCAGTTTAATATTAGTAAGAGCACTCCGCTTCGGCGGCTTCCAAGCTTCGCTATGTTTCAAACAATCTCCACATCAAATTATGAGATGATGTACTTCGTCATTTAGCTTAAAGATAGAAGGCGTTGGTTTCTGTTTTGCATAAGTGATTTCCATAACGGGAAAACACCCTATTTGCTCTCCATCTGAAATTTTATTGTCAAGAATATAGATGAAAATTCCCTCAATCTGAAAACAGAATTCGTTGCTTATTTTTTAAAATGAGAATTCTCTCTGCAATAGCAGACCAAAGATCAGCTATCTCCAAATTCTTCCAGCTTTTTCTGGAGGTATTCAATTTTTTGCAGATAGTTGGTGTTATTGGGATCCTTTTTCAAAAGAGTGGCATAAACGCTGATGGCCTTTGAGTATTGATGCTGCGCGGCATAGATTTCACCCAGGGTGGGCGTGACAATTTTCTCTTTTTGCTTATCTTGATTTTCATCCGCTGGAGCCATCTCCTTCTCCGTCAGCCCTGCCAATTCCGAAGCAGTAGCTGTCGGTACAGTTTGAAATGGTCGAGGCCCCTGTTCGACCGGTGGCTGCTTTCCCAATTCAGCTACTTTCCCAGCCTGCTCAAATGTATCAAAGATGTCCAATTTTTCTTGTTCAAGACCGAAGAATGGATCTGTGAATGATTCCTTGACTGGAGGAGGCAATTCTTCCTCAAGCGACGATTCCGAAGAGGCCAGAGAATCAATACGGGAGAAGCTATTAGAATTTGATGTTGATGTTGATTTCTCTTCAATCCTTTCTGATGAAGCTTTAAATTGTTGATCCAAGAAATTTTTCGAAGAGGGCGGTTCTTCTTTCTGACCGAGTTTTTCAGTGGAGAAATCAGCGGCGAAATCTTTTTCTTCATCTGAAAACGCATAACTTTTATCGGCGGTCGGTTTTTCGTAACTGGCAGTTTCAGTCAAATCTGCTAATGAGTAACTTTTTTTGATCGGAGCTTCGTTGCTTTTCTTTTCGTCCCTGTCAACTCTTTTCTCTCGAACCGGCAAGTCGCTGGTATCCAAATCCGGAATCGTTGTATCGCGAAAGATATCTTCCAGCAAATCCATGCTGGCTTCATATTGCTCGCGGAATTCGGATTCATCCTTTTCTTCTGGTTCGGTTTGAACTTCACTTCCTAATTTCAGATTTGCAAAGGTGCTCGGTTGTTCTTTTGCCTCGGAAACCAGATGAATGTCGCTAGTGAGTCTATCGTTTTCTTCTTTGACAGATAAATCTTCGAGTTTCTCATTGCTTTCAACTTTTTGAGGAAAAAAGAGCTTTTTAAATTCGGCTAATCTTTTTTGGGCTTTTTCATTTAAGGGATCGATACGAATAATTTCCTCAAAGGTTAAATCGCAGGTAGTGTGCCAACCAATTTGTGCCATCATTTCGCCGTACTCACGATGGGCAGCGAGGTATTTGGGATCGTATTTAATAGCAAGTTTGAATTCTTTTTCCGCCTGATCCAACGAATTGTTTTTGAGATAGCATTTGCCAAGAATGAAATGTCCCGTAACATAAGTGGGGTGTTTTTTAACGCCAGCTTCACATAATTTAATTGCCTCATCTAATCTATCGCTCTGGAGATAAGCTGATGCCAGTCGTGCAAAAAAAACAGAAGCTGGATTTTCGAGGAGCTTCCGCTCTAAATATTTTATCTCGTCTTTTAATGATGTATGCATTGTCAATGCTCCTTAAGACATAAAAAAATAGAACAATATTGAAGATTTAGCTGGCATAAAATAGCATAAAATTACGACAAAAGCAACGCCTTTTTAGAAGACTGCAGTCAGATTTTTTTACCAACCGGAAATCGTTTTGTTGAATATATCTTCCACAATTTTGCCAACCGCTTGGCTGATTCCATCCTGGCGTGTCGATCCTTCTGTTCCCGCAGGGAGATCGGGATTATAGGTACCCCATTGAGTGATAGTCTCTTCCCAGATAAGCTGGTGCTTTTTTAGATCTTCGAATTTGGCTTTAACGGTAATGTAAATCCGAATTTCATTCACCTTCTCTTTGGTATTATAAGCGCCTGCTTGTTCACGCACATTGGCGATGCTACCCAGTACGATACTGTCGGCAGTCCTTTGATCGACTACTTTAAGCGTATTATCTTGAGTGAATCTGCTGATGATGGCATCAGTCATATCTTCAGGGACGCCAAATTCGCTGGTTTTGTTTTCGAACATGGGAACCGCCACCGTCCGAATATAACTCGGCAAAGTTGATCCCGAAAACGAGTAATAAGCGCACTGAAATTTAAAGATTAATGTCAATAAGAATATGAAAAAAATAAGGAATTTATCTGCTTTCATTTTAGAATTGTAAATTATATTCTTTAATTTTTCGATATAAAGTCCGTTCACTGATTTTTAAGCTGTGAGCAGCTTTTCTTTTATTGCCATTAAAGCGACCAAGCGTTTCTTCGATCAGTTTCTTTTCCATTTCCGGCATCGTAGGAAGCGAATGAAGCTCAGAAGTTGACTCATCATATACGACATTGGCCTCCTCATGTGCATAAGTGGAGGGATTGCTGGATTCCCAAGCGCTCAATCGTTTGGGAGGAAAAAGACGCGTCAAAATCAATTCCCGAAGCTGTGAAATTTCATTTTTGAGATCCAATAGAGCACGGTAGATAAATTCCCGTTCCACCTGGTCAGTGGGACGATGAATAGCAATGGGCAAATTTCTCTTTTCCGTCTCAAAAGGATTGAGATATTTAACGATATTTTGATCATCAATCTTGTTACCTTTTTCCAGAATAATCACACTTTCAACTAAATTTTTAAGCTCGCGGATATTACCCGGCCAATGATAGCTTTGCAAAAGGCGAATGGCCGATTCTTCAAAACCGGCAAAATTGATCTGGTTTTCCCGGCAATAATTGTGGGCAAAAATGCCTACCAGTTGCGCGATGTCCTCTTTCCGGTCACGCAGCGGCGGCAGTTCGATGGTGATGGCTCGTAGACGAAAATATAAGTCCTGACGAAAGTTGCCATTTCGCACTTCGTTTTCCAGCGATCGGTTGGTTGCAGCGATAACTCGCACATCGGTCTGCTTTGTCTCCGAACTGCCGACCCGGGAAAATTCTTTGCCCTCCAATACCCGAAGAATTTTGACCTGAGCATTCAGCGGCATTTCGCCGATCTCATCTAAAAATATTGTGCCGCCATTGGCAGTTTCGAAGTAACCTTTTCTGAAACCAATTGCTCCAGTAAAAGCTCCTTTTTCATGGCCAAATAATTCCGACTCAATAATGCCTTCAGGGATGGCGCCACAGTTGACAATTATTAAGGGCTTATCGGCACGGCGGCTGCGACGATGAATTTCTTTGGCAACCAGTTCTTTGCCGGTTCCACTCTCGCCGACGATCAAAATAGAAATATCACTAGGCGCCACTTGCTCAATTGTTTCGAAAATTTGTTGTATGCCTTTTGATTGACCAAAAATGCCCGATTCTTTCTGAAATTTGTCGAACCGTTTCTCGAAGTCTTTGGCAAGCTTATTATTTATTTCTGTGTTCATCATGTTTGTTTTTAAAAAAATCAACGGTTAATTTTAGTCCTTCCTCAAGATTCACTGTGGGCTCCCAATTGAGCTGCCGTTTAGCTTTTTTATTATTTAATACGCTGCGCTGCTGTTCACCTCTTTTTGCTGGGCCATGCTTTTCTTTAGTTCCACTTTTTGTTAGTTGATTCAGGCGATAGAATAGTTCGTTAACATCGGTTTCAATGCCAGTGCCGATATTGAAATAGTCGCATTGGTCATACTGCAAAGCAGCTACATTGGCAGCTACCACATCGCCGACAAAAACATAATCTCGGGTCTGCGTGCCATCGCCATTGATAATTGGCTGTTCTTTTTTGACAAGCCTATCGGCAAAAATAGCAATCACTCCGGCTTCGCCCTGGGGATTTTGTCGAGGCCCATAAATATTGGCGTAGCGCAAACTGATAAAATTCAATTGATAGGTTTTATGGTAATAATAAAGATATTTTTCTCCGGTCAACTTGGCAATGCCATAGGGTGATAAAGGTCGGGTGGGGTGATTTTCATCAGCGGGAAAATAATCTTGCTCTCCATAAATGGCACCGCCGCTGGAAATAAAAATGAATTTTTTTACTTTATGGCGAACCGCCGCTTCTGCCAAATTAATGGTTCCTAAAATATTATTCCTGGCATCAAACAGCGGATCACTAACCGAAAGCCGAATGTCCATTTGCGCCGCATGATGATTCACCAGGTCAAATTTCTCTTTTGCAAACAGCTCGAATATTTTTTTATCTTGAATATCCATTTGCACAAAGCGCGCCTGCGGATTCAAATTATCCTTTTTGCCAGTGGAAAGGTTATCGATTACTACCACTTGATGACCAAGTTTAATATAAGCGTCAGTTACGTGAGAAGCGATAAAACCGGCACCGCCGGTTACCAAAATTTTCATTATTTTTTCTCCCTTAAGACAGAGTTAGCTTCAGATTACAACGCCTTATAGCCAATATCCTTGCGATAATAGGCACCATCAAAAGCAATTTTTCCTACCGCGGCATAGGCTTTATTAATCGCTTGCTTGATGGAATCTCCGACAGCAGTAATGCCAAACACCCTGCCTCCGTTTGTCACATAATCACCATTGGAAAATTTTGTGCCAGCATGAAAATTGATGATGTCGCTGCCAAAATGACTTTTTAATCCGATAATCTTTTTGCCATTCTCATATTTTTCCGGATAGCCGCCCGATGCCATGATGACGCACACAGCAAATTGGTGCGTGATTTCCACTGACAAATTTTTGAGATTTCCGTCAGCGCATCCGAACAATAGGGGCAGGAGGTCGCTTTTCATTAGCGGCAGGATGACCTGTGTTTCCGGATCTCCGAACCGGCAGTTAAACTCAATCACTTTAGGACCGTGTTTGGTCATAATAAGACCGGCATAAAGAACACCGCGATAGGGGCGTTCTTCCAACGCCATGCCTCTGACTGCTGGCTGCAAAATATTTTTCTGAATATCCCGAAGTATGTTATCATCAACGAACACAGCCGGAGCATAAGCGCCCATGCCGCCAGTATTGGGTCCCTTGTCGCCATCCAAAATTGGTTTGTGATCTTGAGCCGGGATTAAAGGTAAAATAGTCGTGCCATCAGTGAACGCCAGTACTGAAACTTCTTCGCCTGACAAAAATTCTTCGATGACCACTTTGCCGCCAGCCTCGCCGAAAATTCGCTTTACCATCATTTTTGTCAACGCCTGCAGAGCTTCTTCACGGCTGAAGCATACTACTGCTCCCTTGCCTGCCGCCAATCCGTCAGCTTTCACCACTATTGGCATCGAGATCGATTTGACATAGTCTTCTGCTTTATCAAAGACAGCGAAACTCTCGTATCTGGCGGTGGGAATGTGATATTTCTCCATCAAATACTTGGCGAAAATCTTACTGCTCTCAATTTCTGCTGCTTTCCGGGACGGTCCGAATATTTTTAGTCCCTCATCTTTGAAGGCATCGACAATGCCCATTGCCAGTGGAACTTCAGGCCCGACGACTGTTAAATCGATACGCTTGTCATGAGCAAATTTTAATAGTCCTTTAATATTCGAGGCATCTATGGCAGCGCATTCAGCCTGTTCACTGATCCCGGCATTGCCTGGCGCGCAAAATATTTTTTTCACCTCTTTGCTCTGGGCAATTTTCCATACCAACGCATGTTCACGTCCACCGCTGCCGATGACTAATATTTTCATGTTGCTTCGGCACCTCCAATTAGTGTGATTCAACATTAAAAGTAGCTATTCAGGCTTTCAAAAAATATCATAGAGATACAAAGGGCGTTGAGTTATTCTCCTAAATTATTTGCGGAAATGGCGTCTTCTAATG
>CAZNDR010000012.1:0-20140 GCA_964571835.1 uncultured Cytophagia bacterium
TATAACTGACGGAGAGCTATGAAAACTCGAAAAGCATTAACTGAGATCGAATGGCAGATCATGGGTATCTTGTGGAAAAAAGGGATACTGTCGGTTAAAGAAGTATGGCAAGCGTTGTGCCCTCAAGGTGAGAAAGCCTACACTACTATTCAAACCTATCTGGAACGGATGACGGAGAAGAAATTGCTGCAGAAAGAAAAAATTGGCTTGGTCAATTTTTATCGTCCCTTAATTGCTGAAGCCACGTTAAAAAAGCAAGCGACGGAAAAATTTGTCAGCAATACCTTCAATGGCTCGTTTGGTAGCCTAGCAGCTTTTTTGGTGGATTCGTATCATTTATCCAGAGAAGACTTGGACAAAATAAAAAAATTGATTAAACAAAAGGAGGAGGTCTGAAATGGAAGGCCTTATTTTTCAAATCGAAAAATTTGCCAACCAGTGGCTGCAATTTATGGTTGGTTCATCGCTGCAGTTCAGCTTGTTTTTGCTATTGATAATCGGGTTGGCATTTTTGTTCAGAAAACAATCAGCAAAATTTCTCTATCTGTTGTGGCTCATCGGAGTCATGAAATTGTTCATGCCACCAGCAATTGAGTTGCCGAATTTTTTTGGCACTACAGCCAATCCGGTGGCGCCGATTATTCTGGCATTGTCCTTCTCCCAACTCACTCTGGAGGCAGCAGCACTACCGACTTCTGCTTTATCGGTTAAGGGGTATTTATTTTTTTTATGGCTGATTGGAATTTTTGGAATTGGCATTTATTGGCTTATCAACAATCTCCGCTTCCATAAAAAAACCAGAGCTGATGCTCGATTGCAGCAAGCCAGCGATCTTATTTCCAAACATGCCTCCTTGGCTGCTAAAATTAAATTTTATACAGGAAAAAATATTAAGGTCCCCTTTGCCAGCGGACTATTTGAGGCAAAAATATTTCTGCCTGAGCATGTCCTAACTTGGTCAGAAAATGAGCGCTGGGCAGTAATTCTTCATGAAATTGCCCACATCAAAAGAAAAGATGTCATGGTAATGGCTGTACAAAATATGCTACAAATTATCTATTTTTTCCACCCGTTAGTCTGGCTCGCCAATGTTCAAATAAGCAGGTATCGGGAAAAAGCATGTGATGATTTTGCCATTCAAGCCATGAAAGGCAGGGCAGTAGAATATAGCAAATATCTATTGAATTCAATTAGCAAAACAAGAGACCGGCAGCTCATGCTTTCGCTGAGCAATTATTTTTGTCAGTCTAAAAAATTTCTGCTAAGCAGATTTGAGTACATTTTAAATCGAAAGGATCAAGCCATGAATAGGTATTCTAGATTCCAAAAACTGGTGCTCTTATTTTTAGCTATTCTGGGAATAGCGATTGTTTTTCATAAACCAAAAATAGTCAGTTCAAATTCCAGTATAGTCGAATATTCACTGCCAGAGATTTTTTCTGCTGATGAACAATGGCTGAACAATCAGTCCACTAATTCTGTTGTTCAATCGAAGCTAACTGAAAAGAGGATTGATTCATTTGAGGAGGCTAACCCGTCAATAGCAATTGGACCACTGTTCTCGACGCCAGCTGTACAAGATACCAAAAAGGTAAGTTATGTAGCTTACGATAAAGCGCCCCAACCAATCGGTGGCTTTGCAGCAATTCAGAAAAATTTACACTATCCTGAAATAGCCAGAAAAGCCGGCATTGAAGGGACGGTGGTTGTTTCCGTAAAAATTGATACTCAGGGTGTGGTGTCCGAGTCAAAGATTGAAAAATCATTGGGCGAGAATAATGGCTGCGATGAAGCGGCAGAGGCTGCTTTGAAAGCTGTCAAATGGATACCAGCCAAGCAGAAAGGAAAGGCGGTTGCAGCTTGGGTGTCAGTACCGGTAAAATTTAGGCTTGCTAAAGAAGATAAACAGGGATTACATGTGCCCGGAGCTAAAAGAGATGGCCAAATGTCATCTTCAGGTAGCTTGCTACACGATGTACCAGAAAAACTTCCTTACGATACGCCTCCAATACCAGTTAATGGCTATAAACAGCTTTACGATAATTTAACGTATCCTGAAGTTGCCAGGAAGACGGGTGTTGAAGGGACAGTTACGATATACACGAAGATTGATAAAGCGGGCAAAGTTGTTGACACCAAATTAATGGAATCAATAGATAAAACCGGATTGGATGAAACAACTGTCTACAAAATAAAAGAATCAGTTCAGAATCCAGGTGTAACAAAAGGTTGGGTCGACGTTCACGTAACAACAGATGGATCTGGAAAAGTAGTGGCAGAATTAGATGAATCAGCCAAGTTAATGGTTTTGGTTGAAGCGGCAATAAAGGCTATTAATGATACAAAATGGCAGCCAGCATACTTAAAAGGCGAAGCTGTTGATTCCTGGGTGGCAGTGCCTATTAGATTTAAATTATCTGACGATCATGAATCTCTTGTCATCAAAAAGCAACAACAATTGGAAGAATCGGATTCAATTAAATTCGTTCCCTTTGATGTTGCCCCGCAACCGATCGGCGGCTTTAAAGCAATTCAGGAAAAAGTCTATTATCCGGAACTTGCTCAACAAGCTGGCATCGAGGGAACGGTTATTGTTTATGCCAGAATCGATGAAAAAGGAGAGGTAATTGATACCAAAATTGCAAAGCCTCTGGGCAACAGTGGCTGCAACGAAGCAGCTATTCAAGCGGTGAAAAGTGTCCGGTGGAAACCAGCGCTACAAAAAGATAAGCCAGTGACGGCTTGGGTGTCGGTGCCAGTAAAATTTAGTTTGGAGTAAATTTTTAAAAAAAGCGCCACGCAGTTTTAACGTGCGTGGCGCTTAACTATTTGCAATACGAGTCTATCCGCAGCTACGGACGCGTCTTTTTCCATTTGCCATTGAAGAAGCCGTGTCTGGCGCTATTTTCGCCAAGTTTCCAATGACCCTTCATGGTGCCCATTGTCGTCAGACCGCGATTCACCCATCGACCTTCCAACCAACCTTTAGAAGTATCGTCTGCAGCGAAGCCCCAATTGCCGGCGATCAAGCCGCCAAATTCACCGTTCAGCGTGACATATTTTCCATAATAAACTTTTATGTCATGTCGATTGACACCCCAAATTCCTCGTAAATGACCGGCATGAGTGCCCAAACTGTTAATCCATCTGCCTTTAAATTCGCCGCCAAATTTCCGATTTTTAATCCAGCGCCCATCGAAGAAGCCACCACCAAACGGAATAACTTGCTTTTTGTAAGCTAAGATAGAAATCTGCTGTCCAGCAGCAGAGACTGTTTCCACTATTTCCAAAGAGTCCAGTTCTTCATAGGAGAACGTACGTTCATATAAGGGCGTGGAAATGGTGAACAGCCCTTCAGAGTCAGTCGTATCATTATCCAGAATAACCAGGCTTAAACCATCCAGATGTCCGATGGTATGAGACTGCCATTGAATAGTTTTTACATCGGGGCGAGGAAACAAAACATGATCGTTAAACTCAAAGCGAATTGTCTTCATTAGCGCAAGAACGCCTTTGGTCGCAGTAGCTGAACCACTCCAATCTATAACTTCAGTGGCTGTGGAATCATATTCTAAAAAGCCCCACATCAAACGGATGAAATAGGCATCAACCTTGGTCGAGTCCAAACCAGCGACGAACTCTGGATCAGTGGCAACGACGTCTCCAGCTTCTTCATCACTGGCAAATTCAGTTACCATCTCAGCATCGCCAAAAGCAGGTAATTCGTCAGACGTAGAATATCCGCCATAAGGTTTATCCAATTCGGTAATTTCATTCTGCTCCGGCTCGTTTGGCGAGTTCTTTTCACAACCGCCAATAAAAAGCATAGCTGAAATTGACCAAATAATCGCTACAACAAAAAGTAATTTTTTCATGATGATTCTCCTTGAACTAAATTATTTAAGTTGACATGAACAATTTGGGATCCCAGTTTTTGTGGTTGATTTGAACAAATAGCACGCCAAAAAAGCATGGAAAATTAACCTATTGTTTTATTAACTGTTGCGGCTTTATAGGCAAATTGGGCAAAAGAGGTGATTGTACCGTTTACAGCAAATTAGTGGACATAGAGTACTATTTGGTACACTGCGCGGCTATAATCATTCTTTTTTAAAAATAAAGCAAAGCCTCCAGTGCCCCGGTGAAAACACCTTGACATTAATGCTAAAATTAGCTAACTTTCTGGCACTTTTTTCGGTTGAGCAATAGGCAAATTAAAAGGGGAGATAAGCCGATGGTGCTCCGCATTGGTAAGCCGTTTCACCCTGAGCGATACTATAGTGAAGCAAATCTTATAACGTGCGCTAGACTCGTTGGCTCACTTATCTTTTTTATCTTAGCTATAATCCATCAAAATCATATTTATAATTACATTGGTTTTATAATTCATTGGCTGATGGATTTTATCGATGGTTGGTACGCTAGGAATTTCAAACAGGAGACGATCTTTGGTGCCGAATTAGACATCATTGCCGATCGGTTTGAAATCTTTTTCTTCTTTGTCATCTTTTTGTTTTTTCATCCGCAGTTGTACCTACCTGCCGCGCTTTATCTCATTGATTATGGATTTATTGATTTTTATTTGAGCTATCAGTTCATCAAATTCGATATTATTTCACCAAACTATTTTTACAAAGTCGATGATACGGTTTATTTGTTGAATTATAGTCCCGGCGGCAAATTCATCAATTCCAGCGCGGTCATTTTGCTGTTGATATTTCTGCCGCAGATTAGCGGATTGGTGGTGGTTTTAGCTTGTGCTTTGATCGTTGTGAAAACGTACTCGATTTTTCGTTTAGCTCAAATTGAAAAAGTACAATGTGCCCAGCTTAACCAGGCTGTTGATGAAGGAGAAAGATTGGTTTGGCAAACGCGGAAATAAAAGGCGGAATAACAACGCACTTATCTGATAAACTTTTGGCTAAACAGGCGCTTTTTAAAGGAACACTTTATTTTTTTCTATTCACCGTGTTGGGTTTAGCGATTCTTTTTTTTGTGACCAATACGCCGCAAACGCTACAAGCACTCAAACACCTTGAATTAGGATTTTTTATCATTGCTGTTATCCTTTCCTTTCTGGACATGTTACTCGGCGGTTGGCGTAACCATATTTTTATCAGAAAAATTAAGCCCGGCGTATCCACCTGGCTGTGCTGGCGCGCCAATGTGGCTAATATTTTTTTGGGTGCCATTACGCCATCGCAGAGCGGTGGTGGACCTGCGCAGATCTATATTTTGTTCCGCGCCGGCATTTCCATCGCCAAAGCAATGTCCGTTTGTATTATTAATTTTATTGTGACGCTGATCTTTTTTCTAATTTTTGCTATTTTTGCCTTGTGCGTCGTGCGCGGCGAATTTTCCCAGAGCGCTATTCGCTATCTGATTGAATATGGTTTTGTAACCTTCATTACTCTGTTTGGACTAATTTTTTTGACCATTTGGAAGCCAGAATATTTGGCAAAGGTAATCTTTAAACTACCACATTTTATTTGGCGCGGAAAATGGCACTGGCAGAATCGAGTAGAAAAATTAAAAAATAAGCTACTTTCTTCACTTAAAAGCTATAAAGATCAATGCAATTATTTTTTAAAAAGCCAACCAAAGATCGTTTTTTACAGCGTAGTAATTACCTGTCTGCTTTATGTCAATAAGTTTGCGCTTGCCTATTTTCTGATGCGTGGGTTGGGAATAAACGGAGACTTTTTCGTGATGATTTCCATTCAGACGCTTCTTTTTTTTATTCTCTACTTCTCACCAACTCCAGGTGGCAGTGGCATTGCCGAATTGAGCATTGCCGGGCTGATGACAATTTTATTGCCCAAACATCTGTTGTCAATTTTTGCACTGTTACATCGATTTTTTCTGCTTTATTTGCCGGCTGGTTTAGGTGGTCTCATTCTCTTAATAGAGCTGAAAAAACAACATAGGGAAATTTCCATTCCAAACTGTGACACGGATTTTTTCCATCAGCACTCCTAAACTTTTGGCCCAAAAATTTTTAGCCTTTATATCAGATTGAATGCAGCATAAAATCAGACGCTGATAAAAAATATCTTAAGTTTTGCTTCATTTAGGTAATAGATTGACAAAATTGGATTGGCTCAACCGTCAGCTCGCTGCCTGATTCAATGCCTGCTCCAGATCAGCGATAATATCGTCGAGGTGCTCGATACCCACGCCAAGTCGGATCATTTCAGGTCTCACCCCTGAAGCTTCCAGCTCTTTGGTGAACAATTGCCTGTGCGTGGTAGAAGCGGGATGGCAGGCTAAGGATTTGGCATCGCCGATATTGACTGAACGTTTGAACAATTTCAGCTGATTATAAAATGCACAGCCGGCATCGTATCCGCCTTTGATGCCAAAAGTGATGAGCGAGGCAGGTTTGCCTTTCATGTATTTTTGAGCTAATGAGAAATAAGGGCTTTCAGGCAGACCTGGGTAGCTGATCCATTCAACTCGCTGGTGGCTTTTTAAATAGTTTGCCACTGCTAAGCCGTTTTCACAATGTCGTTCCATGCGCCGGGCGACGGTCTCAATTCCCTGCAAAATCAAAAAGGCATTAAACGGTGACAGCGCTGAGCCAGTATTGCGCAGTGGCATCGTGCGGCAGCGGGCAATGTAAGCGGCATCGCCAAAAGCTTCCGTGTAAATGATGCCATGATAGGACAGCTCTGGTTCATTCAACTCCGGGAATCGTTGAGCATATTTTTTCCAAGGGAATTTTCCAGAATCGACAATAATGCCGCCCAGCGAATTGCCGTGTCCCCCCAAATATTTCGTCAGTGAGTGAACGACAATAGCTGCGCCAAAAGCAATCGGTTTGCAGAGAATAGGCGTTGCCACTATATTATCGACTATCAGCGGAAGGCTGTGTCCCTGGGCGACTTCAGCTATTCCCTCCAAATCCACAATATTGCCAGCCGGATTGCCGATGCTCTCACAATAGATAGCTTTGGTCTTTTCATCGATTAATTTCTTTATACTTTGTGGAGAATCGCTCTCAGCAAATTTGACTTGAATTCCCTGTCTGGGGAACATGTGAGCAAAAAGAGTGTAGGTTCCTCCATAAAGCTGGGGCGTGGAAACGATACTGTCGCCTTTTCCGGCTATGGTAATTAAGGCATAGTTAATTGCCGCGCTACCAGCACTGAGCGCCAGGGCGCCGATGCCGCCCTCGAGATCTGCCATCCGCTTTTCCAGCACTTCGTTGGTTGGATTCATTAAACGAGAATAAATATTGCCAGTAACTTCGAGATTAAATAACGCAGCAGCATGTTGGGCACTTTCAAATTCGTACGCCACAGTTTGATAAATGGGAGTGGCAATGGCCTTAGTAGTCGGCTCAGTTACATAGCCGCTGTGAATGGCTTTGGTTTCGTCTTTCATTTTGGCGCCTGCAAAAATGTGATTGCTCAAAAATTTTTTTGTTACTGATTATGAGGAAACTAATTTTTAATATCAATTACAATAATTAAGGATTTTTTACTTGCAGCGGCAAAAAAGGTTTGCACCAATAGAGTCGAAAAAATCTAATGAACTTAAAAATTGAAATTGAGTAAAATATTTTTGCATTTATTCTGATTTTGCTTAAGACATTTAACATTAATGGAGGCAAGCTGCATGAAACGATTATTGAGTCTGTTTATAATTATAAGCCTATTTTTTTCTCATGTCCATTCATCCGACCAATCACAGTGGCGAGGCCCGAACCGCAACGGCAGCTACCCGGAAAAAAATCTGCTTAAAAAATGGCCTGAAACTGGTCCTCAATTGCTCTGGCTGGTCGAAGATTTGGGACAGGGCTATTCTTCCGCGGCTGTTGCTAAGGGCAGAGTTTATGTTACTGAAATGGTCGAAGGAGAAGGATCCTTACGCGCTTATGACATCAGTGGCAAATTGTTGTGGAAAAAAGTCTATGGCAAAGAATGGGAAAAAAGCCATAGCGGTGCTCGAACTACACCGACGGTTTTTGAGGGGCGAATTTATTTAATGAGCGCCTACGGAGAAGTTTTCTGTTTTGATGCCATTTCAGGGAATGTTCTGTGGAGTGTGGATTTGCAAAAGCAGTTTGATGCGCAAAATATCGAGTGGGGCATGACTGAATCGCTGCTTGTTGATGGCGAAAAAGTTATTTGCACACCGGGTGGACCTCAAGTTACTATTGCTGCTTTAAATCGTTTCACCGGCAAGACAATATGGACGAGCAAAACCAATGGTCAAACTTCAGGCTATTGTTCACCCATATTAATTGAATATGGCAATATGCGCCTCATCGCCACCATGATACAAAAATCCATCATTGCTGTGAATGCGGCTGATGGCAAATTTCTCTGGCAATATCCACATGCTACCGATTATGACATCAATGCGAATTCACCTATTTATCAGGATGGTTTTATTTACTGCCTGAGTGGCTATGGCTCAGGAGGCGAAAAATTAAAGATGGCTGCTGATGGAAAAAGCGTACAAAAGGTTTGGCAGAATGAAACCTTGGATAGCCAAATAGGGGCTGCAGTTTTAGTTGATGGTTTTCTTTACGGATCCGGACACAAAAACCGCGGCTGGCGTTGTCTGGACTGGAACACAGGAGAAGAAAAATTTGCCACTCGAGCATTAGGCGGAAAAGGAAATATTATTTATGCCGATGGCATGTTATATATTTATAGCGAGGCAGGTGATGTCGCTTTGGTAAAACCCAATCCGAACGCTTTTGAAGTTGTCAGCTCATTCAAAGTGGTAAAGGGCTCTGATCCGCATTGGGCGCATTTGGTTATCGATGAAGGTAGATTGTACGTGCGGCATGGCAATGCCTTGCTGGTTTATTCCATTGCCAAATAATGGAGCGGCATGAACCAAAAAAAGGTCAATTTAATCTCGCTCATGACGAGTTCATTAATAAGTGCTGTAGTGCTGGCGTGGTGGTTTATTTATGATCCAACGAAAAATTTAGTGCTGAAAAATCCGGGTATGGACAATCGTCCGGCAGATCTGGTCCGAGCCGCTGAGTTGATTAATATTGGTCAATATTTTGAATTATTCCACAGCGCTCCGCCATCTTCTACTGGTTCGTGGCCACGGTTTCGAGGAGCTAATTTTGACAATATCAACCAGCAAAAAATCAGACTGATCGAGGGTTGGGGAGAGAGTAAACCCAAAATTTTATGGACCGTTGCTTTAGGCGAAGGCCATGCAGCACCGGTGGTTTCACAAGGAAAGGTTTATTTGCTTGATTATGATGAACAAAAAAAAGCTGATGCCTTACGCTGTTTTTCTTTGCAGAATGGCAGCGAGCTTTGGCGTCGCTGGTATCAAGTGGAGGTAAAAAGAAATCATGGCATGTCGCGCACTATTCCGGCAGCAGCGGACAAATATGTAGTAACTATTGGGCCTCGTTGTCATGTTATGTGTGTCGATGCCGATTCGGGTCAATTTCGTTGGGGCATTGATCTTGAAAAGGAATATGGAACTGAGGTGCCGCTCTGGTACACAGGACAGTGTCCGCTGATCGATAATAATGTCGCTGTGATTGCGTCGGGCGGAAAAAAACTGATGCTGGGAGTTGACTGCGAAACTGGTGATGTTTTATGGGAAACGCCGAATCCCCATAACTGGAAGATGTCTCATTCATCAATTATCTTGGCAACGCTATTAGGGAAAAAGATGTACCTTTATGCAGCGCTGGGCGGAGTTGTCGGCGTTTCGGCTGAAGGAGAAAATCGAGGAGAAATTCTCTGGCAATCGAATTTATGGAATCACTCGGTCATCGCACCAAGTCCGGTTGTCCTCGCCAGCGACCGCATTTATTTAACCGCCGGTTATGGCGCCGGTAGTCTGGTGATAAAAATTGTCCGTCAAAATGAAAAATACCAGGTACAACTGGTTCAGCAATTAGCTGCCAACAAGGGAATGGCTTCGGAACAACAAACGCCAATTTTATTTGAGAACCACTTATTTGGTATCCTTCCCAAAGACGCCGGTGCTTTGAAGAACCAATTTGTCTGCTGTTCGGCAGAAGATTGCAGCCAAATAATTTGGTCCAGTGGGAAAACCAACCGCTTTGGTCTAGGACCTTATCTCATCGCTGATAATAAATTTTTCATTTTGAGTGATGAAGGAGAACTAACGATTGCCCGTGTTTCGACAACTGCCTATCAGCCGCTGGGCACAGCAAAAATTCTCGATGGAGTCGACGCCTGGGGACCTATAGCAATTGTCGATGGTCTATTGCTTGCCCGTGATTCCAGGCATTTGGTGTGTGTGGATATTGGGAAGTGAAAGGAAGAGAAGCCACCCATGACATTCAATCGTCTCTTAATAAGCTGGCTGATTCTGATATCAATTATCGGTATTATCTATTTTAGCTACACTATTTTTGCTGATAAAGCTGTACGAAATACTGACAATCCTTATGAGTACGATATTGAATCCTATAAAAAAACCGATAGCCAGGCTTATCACTTTGCAGAAGCAAAGCGAATTTCAGTGAATGGCAGCCATCTTTTTGCCATTGCCATTGGGGGAAAAAAAGACATTTATGTTTCCGCTGATACGTTCTTAATTCGATTGGATGAAAATGGCGCTGAAAAGGATCGATTTAAATTGAATCAATCAGCGAAATGTCTGGCTTTGGACGGAGAGAACAAATGCTACCTCGGCGAAACCAATGTGATTGAAGTTCTCGATGAAAAAGGACAGCGGCTAAACCTCTGGCGAGATTTTGATTCTAATACAATCTTCACTTCTCTGGCTATATTCAAGGAAAATATTTTTGCAGCTGATGCAGCAAATAAAATCGTCTATCGGTTGGATAAATCTGGTAAGCAACTTGGTCGCATTGGCGAAAAAGATGAAGCCAAGGGAATTCCCGGCTTTGTTATCCCCAGTCCCTATTTTGATGTCGCCGTTGATGAACAGGGCTTTGTCTGGGTTGCCAATACCGGTCGTCATTCTTTGGAAAATTACACTGCCGATGGTAAGCTCCGATCATTTTGGGGGAAATATGGGATGGATATTGCTGGCTTCTGCGGCTGCTGTAATCCTAGCCATTTTGCCTTGCTGAGCGACGGTTCCTTTGTCACCAGCGAGAAAGGAATCGCACGAGTAAAAGTGTACAATGCGATCGGTGAGCTGGTCGCAGTGGTAGCTAGTCCAGATCAATTTTTAGCCGGAACAGTGGGACTGGATTTAGCGGCTGATGCCAAAGATCAGATTTACGTACTGGATCCAAAAAATAGAATCATTCGCATTTTTGTTAAAAAGTAATTGGACAAAGAGGCTTTTTTTTGCTAATAAAGTTGAAAGCAAATTTATGAAGTTCAGACAAGATCAATCCAGAAGGGAATTTTTTAAAAGCGTGATGAGAAGCTTGATTTTTATCTTGATGATTGGGCTGGGATTTTTCATCTCTAAACGAAAAAGTAATCCATCAAAAAATTGGCAGCCATGTCTGTCGACCAAGTGTTGTACCTGCTCGTTAATTGCTGGTTGTTCCTTACCCGAAGCTATAGCTTTCAAAAATTTGAAAATTGACAGCGAAGTAGCTCTTACTGCCGATGCGGGAAAGGGAAAATGACAAACGAACAAAATCCTTTTATCAAAAGGCGCGATTTTATTCGCGCCGGTTTGAGAACAGCGGCTGGCCTGACCTTGAGTGGCATGGCAGGCGTCAGCACGTTTCGCGCTGGTTTCGAGTACACAGTTTGGCAAATTGATCCTTATATTTGTATCCAGTGCGAAAAGTGCGCGGAGAATTGTGTATTAAGTCAATCTGCCGTCAAGTGCGTGCATGCTTTTGCCATGTGCGGCTATTGTGATTTGTGCAGCGGCTATCTGCGTCCCGATACAAAAGAGCGAGATACCGCGGCGGAAAATCAATTATGTCCAACCGGAGCAATCAAGAGAACTTTTGTCGAAGACCCTTATTTCGAATATCAAATTGACGAATGGCTGTGTTTTGGCTGCGGGAAGTGCGTGAAAGGCTGTAATTCATTTGGCAATGGATCGCTGTATCTGCAAATCCGTCACGACCGCTGCAAGAATTGCAATGAATGCTCGATTGCCATTTCCTGTCCCTCCGGTGCGATTAAGCGCGTCTCAGCAAAAACGCCTTATTTTATTAAAGGGAAAAAATAAGTGTCAGAAGAGCTCGTACCCAAAAATAAGCTGGGATTGACTAAATTGATTTTGACATTTTGAGAGAAATAATTTGCGTGTAGTGCAAAATGCAGGCTACGCTTTAGCAATGCTCAGCATGAGATTGCTGAGTTGCTGCTCAGAGCTGAGCTAAAGGGTGATATTTTTTTCCAGAAAGCCATCTGATTGGCAAAGCACACAATTTAACGCCCCCTAAAATTTTATTGCCTTTGACATAACCCTATTTTCAGGAGTATGCCGCTTGCAAAAAGCGATTTTGTTTCTCATTTTATTTCTAAATTTTTCATGGCTGGTTGCGCAGGATATTCAGCGTTTTCCCAGGCCTGAATTTAAAACCGGCTACGAGCAACCGCAACTGAAGCAGCCATCGCCGCGCTCCTGGATATGGGAATATCTTGACCTGTTAGTGTTATTGGGCGCGCTTTCAACAACGACCTTGCTGGTGCACAAAAAACGGTCTCGCTTGGGGATATTTTCCGTAGTGCTTTTTTCCCTAACTTATTTTGGCTTTTGGCGCGAGGGCTGTATCTGTTCTGTCGGTTCATTGCAAAACCTGACGCTAGCGCTGTTCGATTCTTCTTATGCAGTTCCGTTGACAGTGATTGGCTTTTTTTTCTTACCGTTGGTTTTTGCCCTCATTTTTGGTCGCACATTTTGTGCTGCCGTTTGTCCACTGGGAGCCATTCAGGAGGTAGTTATTCTCTATCCGCTAAAAGTGCCAGGCTGGCTCGTCAATGTGTTAAGCCTTGTGCCATATTTTTATTTGGGATTGGCGATCTTATTTGCTGCCACTGGCTCAGCTTTTATCATTTGTGAACTTGATCCGTTTGTCGGCTTGTTCCGCTTGACGGCTGATGTCGATATGCTGCTGCTGGGAGCTTGTTTTCTGGTGCTGGGAATTTTTGTCGCTCGGCCTTACTGTCGCTTTTTATGCCCTTATGGTGTGTTATTATCGTGGTTATCAAAGTTATCAAAATGGCATGTCACCATAACTCCAGCAGAATGTATTCAATGCCGCCTGTGCGAAAATTCCTGTCCGTTTAGTGCCATCGACCAGCCAACTGCAGATGTGCGCCTTCGGGAAAGCAGCAACAGAGGGATCAGAAGATTGGGGATATTTATTATGCTGTTGCCACTGCTTATTGTTGGGAGCGGCTGGATCGGATCAAAACTTCACCAGCCATTTGCTAAAATGCATCGCACGGTTAGACTGGCAGAACAGATCCGTTTGGAAGATACGGGGAAGGTGGACTTTTCAACGAAAGAGACAGAGGCTTTTCGCGGCAGCGGCAAGCTAGTCGATGATTTGTATCGAGAAGCTATTGTTATCCAAAAGCAGTTTGAAACTGGAAGTTGGCTATTTGGTTGTTTTATCGGATTAGTCATCGGTTTAAAGCTGATCGCTCTTTCAATTCGTAGAAAGAGAACAGATTATCAGCCAGACAAAGGCGCCTGCCTGAGCTGCGCTCGCTGTTTCGCTTATTGTCCAATAGATAAGGGACATGCGATTTGGAATTTTTAGAAAAAAATAAACTTCAGTTTGAACCGCCAGGTTCACGGCTGACGTAAAAATGCTCTTGCTCAAAATCGGTCGATCAAAATAATAAAACGATCAAGGGGATTCTTGTTCAACCCTGCAAGAGAACGGTGAATAGAAAAAGGGCAATCTAAAAACGGAAAAAAACGGAGCTTCATTTTTAATGTTCACTCCAAAGGATAAAACTAACTCTGCACAAATTTGGTATCAGGTAGCACGAAATGTTGTTGCGGTTGCGTCCCTTTTTAATTTTATTGTCTGTATTTTGATAATTGCTCATTATATGCAGATCAGACTCCATCATCCCATCAACAGCACGGTTTTAGAAAAGCTCATTAAAAACGCCAACGAGCATCCAGAAAACCACGATCTGCGAGACGAGGTTCGCACTCTCGACCTGCTGGCCCGCAAAGCCTATTTTACTAACCAATGGCAAATTCGCACCGGCGGATTTATCCTTTTGGGAGGTGTGCTGGTTCTGCTCATCGGACTTAAATACATGAACGCTTTCCGCCGTAATTTGCCAAATCTGGAATCCAGCCAAAGCCATGCTGATAGTTGGGAGAAAAAAATATTATCTGGAAAATTTGTACTGGGAATTTACGTAGCCCTCATTATTATATCGCTTATTTTTATTGTCCTCTCTTATCAAGAATTAAGAGAACAAAATCTCTATTTCGCCGAGCAAGCAAAGTCAGTTGCCGAGGCCGGTGAGAGCTATCCCATTCAGGAAGAAATTAATAGCAATTGGCCTAATTTCCGTGGCCCGGGCGGTTTAGGCATTGCTTTTGTCAATAGTGCGCCATTAGAATGGGACGGTCGAAGCGGAAAAAATATTATCTGGAAAACAGCCGTCCCCAAGCCTGGTTTTAATTCACCGATTTATTGGAGAGGAAAAATTTTCCTCTCTGGCGCTGATGAGTCCGGCGCAGAGGTCTATTGCTTCGACGCCAACGCGGGTGCGCTACTCTGGCAAAGGGAAGCTAACCATATCCCAGGCTCACCAGATAAAATGCCTAAAGTGATCAAAGATACAGGTTATGCAGCGCCAACCATGGCTACAAATGGGCAATTGGTTTTTGCGCTTTTTGCCAATGGAAATATCATTTGCTTCGATTATGAAGGCAAGAGAAGCTGGGCGCGCAACCTTGGCGTCCCGGAAAATCAATATGGGCATGCTTCGTCGTTAATTACTTTTCAAAATTTGGTACTAATTCAATATGACCACTTCGCTAATCGAAGCATCATGGCATTGGATGCCAAGACTGGCAGAACTGTATGGCAAACATCGCGTCCGGTGGAAATCTCCTGGGCTTCGCCGATCTTAGTCAACACTAGCGCGCGAATAGAGCTGGTGCTCAACGCCAATCCCATTGTTGCCGCTTATGATCCGTCAAGCGGCAAAGAGCTGTGGCATTTCAAATGTATGAGCGGAGAAGTGGGCGCATCGCCAGCTTATGCAAATGGGATTGTCTTTGTGGCCATTGAAAATGCCCGGTTAGCAGCGATAAAAATAGGGGAGAAGCCGGAAAAAATATGGGAATATGAAAATGGCTTGCCCGAGGCATCCAGTCCCTTAGCGACCGACCACTATTTGTTTATGGCGACCAGTTGGGGACTGGTCAGTTGTTTGGAGGCAAAAGATGGTAAGCTTTATTGGGAACATGAATTCAAAGAGGGTTTTTATTCGTCACCAATTTTAGCCGGCCTGAACGTCTATCTCGTGGACAGAAAGGGCACCACACAGATTTTCAAAGCTGACAAAGAATTTCAGTTGATTGGCAGCAACGAACTCGGTGAAAAATCAGATTGCATCCCTGCTTTTGTCAGCGAACGGATTTATATTCGTGGCGAAAAACATCTATTCTGCATCGGAAAATGAGGCTGGCTGAAAGGCATAATGTTGTCTTCCAACATAAACTGCGCTAGGCAGTAAGTGATTAAAAATATCAAGGGCAAAATTTCCATACGAACAAATAATAATATGAATGACCAGTTGAAAAAAACAAAGGAAACGAAGGGCTAAAGCCTAAAGAATTGGTGGGGAAATTAAAAGATCTCCGTTCTAAATAACGGAGCTATTCAATTTTTATAAATAGCTTTACTATTTATGGCGGAGAAACTTATGAAATCCGAAATCACCTGGGCTTTAGCCCAATCAGCTTTTTGACTGGTCATTCATATGAATAGTAGCCTTGTCGGCGACGATCCAAGGATTCAGAAATTCTGAAAAGCTACTCTTTGGCCAGCATATTAACTTCACATGGTAATGGCTGAGATTAGCGAATCTTATTAGTAAAAAAATAATTGAATCAGAAAAAGCTGAGACGATAGCAGATGATTAAAACACACTACCTGATCAAAACGTTTCGTGACCATCTCACTTTTCTGGCGTTTGCTTGTTTGCTGGTCGGCGGATTCCAACTTTTAATTTTATCGATTATTTCAACCACGGAGTTTATGAAATTGATAGAATTTTTCATGAGGCAATTGCCGCCGCACATTCAGAATTTTTTTAATGAAGAATTCCTCGGTCAGTTTTCGATAAATGGTATTGCTGCTTTTGGTTATAATCATCCGATTGTTTTAATTTTGTTTGCTATTGTAGCAATTACTCCGCCGACAAAACACCTTGGTAACGAAATCGAAGAAGGCACGCTGGAATTGCTGTTTTCACTTCCGGTGAAACGTTTGAGCATCGCCATTTCTCTCTGGATTTTTTCGGCATTGGCTCTGTTCTTATTGATATTGGGCGGCTGGCTGGGAACTATCTGGGGGATAAAAATTTCAGCGGAGGCACAAAAGGTTGACTTCGACAACATCTTTTTGATCGGTCTTAATCTCTGGCTGCTCATGATGACGATTAACGCTTACACTTTTCTACTGGCGGCTTTTTCCAGAGAAGGCAGCAAAGTGGCTCAGCGGGCAGCGGGAATTACTTTGTTTTTTTATTTTTTAAATTATGCCACCAAAATTTGGCCGGCCATTCAATCATTGAAATACCTCACTGTCTTTAACTATTTTCAGCCACTGGCGATAACGAGAGTTAAAGCCAATATTTGGGAGAGCTATTTGATACTGTCTGGATTGAGCTTGGTTTGTTTGGTCAGTGCGTTCTGGAAGATTGATAAGCGGGATATTCCTTAGCTGGGTAGGATAGTGACGAGCAGGCGGAAAAAATCAAAATGTCTAAAATTCTATCTCAGCGAGGCCAATTTTTTACTATTGCCTCAATGCTAACAAATCTCAACGCTCCGTCGAGAGGCTGTGCGTTCAATCAATTGAATTCATCAATTGACAAAGAAATGCTATACTCAAGGAACTCTTTGTCGAAGCATTCCCCATTGCTGATGAGCGATGCTTTTTTCTTTTAACTTCTAAAGACAAAAATGCATCAAATCAGTCTTTTATTGAATAATCCAATTTTTACCACACACTTAAGAACCATTTTTACTCTGAATGATCATAAATGCAATAGCGGCTGCCTGGTTTGAAGCAAGCACAATTACCCCCTGGCCATAACAGCCACTACTATTCTCTGTATAGCCAATCAAATAAATTACAAATATGAATGACCAGTTGAAAAAAACCAAATGAACTGAAGGGCTAAAGCCCAGAAAGTTAAGGGGGAAATTATGAGAGCTCTGTTCTAAAGAACGGAGCTATTCAATTTTTATGAATAGCTCTGCCATTTATGGCGGAGAAACTTATGCCATCCGAAATCACTTGGCTTTTAGCCCAATCAGCTTTTTAACTGGTCATTCATATTACAAGTGTCGAAGACATAAAACCTGCTGCCCATTGAAGTTCCCATGAAGCCGTAAATATAAGGAAAAAGTTGCAATGCTGGTTTATAAATTTGACACCATTAAAAAATAAATAGCACGGCAAAAAACAAATGGTGCCATGCTATTTTTCAAATTAACTATTTACTTATTTTGCTAAAGCACGAGTTACTTTCTCTTTGGGCCCTGTTCCGTCACACATGCCGGTACCTGTTCTCTGGCTTGATTTTGCGCCTTTAAAACCGAAGTCCTTGTGTAACAGCAGCATTTTTCCCGAACGTCCGCTTTTCATTTGGCCATGTTTTTTGCCAGTTCCATCTTGCGGCTTTACCCAATCCGGATCTGTGCCATTGGGAATACCATCGCCATCTGCATCTTGCATCCGGTCGTTGATACCATCGCCATCAGAAGCCGGCGCATTGTCATGGTAACCATCGCCGTTCAGATCGACAAAGCCGGCACCATGAGCGCCATGTTGCGCGTAGCTGCTGCTTGAAAAAGTAAACAGAGTCAGAAAAATAGCGGCAAGCGCCAAAACTAACAGTTGAGTTAAGTGTTTCATTGAACACCTCCAAAAAATAATTAAGCTATGGTTATTTAGTGACTTTATTCAATTCAATCTGATTTCGCATCTTCTCTTGGCAACGAGCGTGCCACAAAAATAATGTGAATTTAATAGGCTATTTTTTAAGTGAATAACTACGATCAGAAAACAGCAGGCAGTTTCTATTTTTCGCCTGAGCGGACCAAGTCAACGACAGGTCAGTCGAAAACAAATTGTCCGAGATAGATCTGCCAGACTGCGGGATTCGAAAATCAATTGACCTCTGCAACTTGAAAAACAAATTGGTGAAATAGGGAAGGAATATTTTGAAGTTGACTTTTTTGCTAAATAAATCGCCGGTTCACCAAAGCCAAAAGACAAACATTTATAAGCAAAAATTAATTTTAGCAACTCAATAAAATGAAAAATTCCGGGATGAATCTATTTTTTATTTGGCTAAAAAAAGGTTGAAAAAAAGAAAATAAATTTGTTTATTGTAAGCGGATTCGAGCGATAAAAAAAAATCCCCTATTCGAAAACAAATGAATCAGGTCTTATTCGGTATACTGGGTTATATTCTCTTTCAATTATTGCTTGGGCTTTTAGTTTCCAGAAGCATTCGCACCGAAGATGATTTTTTGCTGGCAGGTAGAAAACTTGGCTATGGCCTGGCCACGTTTTCGATTTTTGCCACCTGGTTTGGCGCTGAATCTTGCGTTGGCACTGCTGGTGCTGCTTATGCCAATGGTCTGGCTGGCGCAACTGCTGATCCTTTTGGCTATGCGGTTTGTATTTTGTTGATGGGCTTGGTATTTGCCATTCCGCTATGGAAGCTCAAATTGACCACAATCGCTGATTTTGTTAGACACCGATTTTCAGTTTCAGCCGAACGATTGACGGCGCTGTTGATGGTGCCGACGTCGCTGCTCTGGGCGGCGGCACAAATTCGCGCCTTTGGACAGGTGCTGTCGGCATCATCGGAACTCAATCTGGAAATTGCCATTGCCATTGCTGCACTGGTGGTGATTGTTTACACGACTCTTGGTGGCTTATTAGCCGATGCGATGACAGATGTCGTTCAGGGCGCTGTTTTGATCTTCGGGCTGGTCTATCTTTTTCATTCCATTGTTGGCGATTCAGGAGGCATAGTGCATGCGGTGCGATTGGTGGAGCCGGCTAGACTTACTTTTGTTCCCGGCGAAATAATATCAAGCCGCTTTACGTTTTTCACGATGGCTGAAGCCTGGGCAATTCCCATTTGTGGTTCGGTGGTGGCGCAAGAATTGATTTCTCGAGTCATTGCTTCGCGGTCACCGAAAATTGCTCAGCGGTCATCCTGCTTTGCCAGTATTTTATATTTAGGCATTGGAATTATTCCTCTGTTCATCGGGCTGGTCGGCTTCAAATGGATTCCAAATTTAACTGATCCAGAACATGTTTTGCCTATGATGGCACAGCAGCATCTATCGAATTTTTTTTACATCATATTTGCCGGCGCATTAGTGTCAGCTATACTGTCAACCGTTGATAGTGCCTTGTTAGCCGCAGCCGCTTTGGTCTCACATAATCTACTTTATTCCTTTAGACCGCATTTGGCCGAAAAGCGAAAACTGCGGATCAATCGACTTGGCGTTCTGGTCAGCGGCGGTTTTGCCTTTCTGCTGGCGCTGCATGCTCAAGGCATTTACGATTTAGTAAAGGACGCTTCTTCATTTGGTAGCTCCGGAATTTTTATTGTTTTTCTCTTTGGCTTGTATACCAAATTTGGCAAGAGAAATAGTGCAATCGCGGCGCTGATTAGCGGCACCCTGGTCTGGATTATCTCGCATTATCTTTTCGATTTTCGATGGAGCTATCTACTGTCATTGGGGCTGGCGCTATTTGCTTATCTGTCCTTCGGCGTCCCTGAGTTGATTAATCATTGGTTCAAAAGTAAGTCGAAATTCAATTATCGAATTTAAACCGCTTAAAGCTTTTTAAATATCGGTGAATAATTTCTTAACAAGAGATATCAATTTTTGACTTTAGTCAAGGATAAAGTGAATGGGAAATTGTATCTTGCTGCTGAAAATTAGTAACCAATCACAGGATGTATCTAGAAGCCGTTGAAACGGCTTCGGA